>PEUR01000038.1 GCA_002780675.1 Gallionellales bacterium CG03_land_8_20_14_0_80_55_15
CCCCGCCTATCGGGACAATTACGGCAAGCACTTGACGCTGGAGAAAATTCGCCTGTTCGAGACCCCGAACAACTGGGCGGACTGCCTGCGCGCTTAAATTTTTCTGGACAGGTCGGGCGGCATGAGAGAGAATGCGCGCCTTCAAAAGTTGGCAAGCCCAACGCAATCAGGGAAGTGTGGCCGAGCGGTTTAAGGCACTAGTCTTGAAAACTAGCGAGGATGAGAGTCCTCCGTGAGTTCGAATCTCACCGCTTCCGCCAAAATATTGAATAAGCCCATAATTTAATGGGCTTTTTTTATCCGCATGATTCATGCATGCCGCACTCACGACGGTATGCGGCGAAACCCCACAGTTACGCAGGCACGGCGGTTACGCAGGCACAGCTCCCGCCGGTTACCCCCGCCCTTCCTCGCGCCTGCGCAGCACGCGCCACAGCCACACGGCGGACAGCAGCATGGCCGCAGCCATCAGCCACAGCGGCCAGCGCACGGGGCGGTTCCACTCGCGGCGCAAGCGATCGCGCCAGCCCGCATCCACGCGCCAGTATTTGAGTTTGTTGTTGGCCATGACGTTGGATTTGACGTTATGCAGCCAGCCGTGTTGCAGGATGTAGTTTTTGGGGTGGAAGCCCCATAGCCAGGGGCTATCGCGGCGCAAAATTTCCAGCATCCGGTCTATCAGCGCCTGCCGCGCTGGGCTGTTTTCCATGTTTTTCATCTGCTCGAACAGGCGGTCGTATTCGGGGTTGCTGTAGTTGGCGGCATTCTCGCCGCCTTTGACGACTTTGCCTTGCGCGCCTTGCAGCAAAAACAAAAAGTTTTCCGGGTCGGGATAATCGGCGTTCCAGCCGAAGTAGAACATCTGCGTGTCGCCCCGGCGGATTTTGTCCTGGAAGCGATTGTAGTCAGTGCTGCGCACGTCCAGTTGCACGCCGATTTTGTCGAACTGCTTGCGCAGCCAGTCGAGGCGCGACTTGTTGCCCACACCGTTCGCGGTGGTGTCGAGGTGGATGACCAGCGGCTGTTTGCTCACCGCGTCCACGCCGCCGGGATAGCCCGCTTCGGCGAGCAAGCGTTTCGCTTCGCTTATCGGTTTGCGCTGCGCTTTGCCGTCCACCCAGTCGTAAACATAATGGTTCAACCCGGCCTCGCCGTCACGGTAGCCGAAAAGGCCGGGCGGGATGGGCGATTGCGCCGCGATGCCGCGCCCGTTGGCAAAAATCGAGACAAACTCCTCGAAATCCACCGTGATGGCAATGGCGCGGCGCAGTTTGCCAGCCCGTTCCGAACTGCCGCCCACCACCGGGTCCAGCCAGTTGAAACCGGTGTACATAGTGGAAGTGGCGACGGCGGTGGAGAGCGTGATGCCCTGCTTTTGCATTTCGTCGGTGACGGCTGCCTCGCCGCCCACGCTGACCTGCACCGCCTGATCGAAACTGTCGGAGCTGATGCCGGACGCGTCGTAATAGCCCTGCAAGAACTTGTTCCAGTAGGGGATGGTTTCCTTTTCCAGCGAAAACACCACCTGGTCAGTCAGCGGCAGAGGCTTGCCCGCATCCGCCAATAAAGACGCATCGCCCGGCTCGCCTGCTGCCGGATAAAGTTCGCTGTGGTAATTCGGGTTGCGCGTCAGCACCATGCGCCGGTTCGGGTCATTCTCCGACAAATAATAAGGCCCGCTGCCCACCGGCCACCAGTCCAGCGTCAAATTGCGTTGCTTCATGCCGGGCTGGACGTAAAAACGCTCCGCCTCCTGCGGCATGGGCGCGAAGAACGGCATCGCCAGCCAGTAGGCGAACTGCGGGTATTTGCCGCGCACCGTGATGCGGTAAGCGGTATCACTCACCACCTGCACGCCCGACAGCGGATAGGCATCCAGGTCGAGGTAAGCGCCGGGATGCTGCTGCGCCGCCCGTTGCAGGGTCGCGGCATACTCCTTCAGCCCGACGATGTATTCGCCCATCACCCCGGCGATCGGCGTGTGCAGCTCGGGATGAACCAACCGCTTGATTTGATGGACATAATCTGCCGCCGTCACGCGCCGCGTGGCGCGCTGCGGAAAGTCGTTCAGCGCGTGGATGCCGGACAACGCGTCTTTGGACAAGGACAAATTTCCTGCCACAAAAGCCGGATGTGGCTGGTAGCGCATGTCGGGCTTTAGGTGAATTTCATACACGCTGAAGGCGATCTGTTCGGCGGGCGCGTTATCCGGCAAGGGGCGGCGTCGGCTATCCAGATAAGTGACCGCAGGCATCGCGCGGGCCGCCAGCGGCACCAGTTGATACGGGCGTTTCAGGTAATGGTATTGCAGCGGCGGCGCGTAGATATTGGCGAGCAAGTCATACTCGTTCTCGCTGTAGGCCTGCGCCGGATCGAGATGCTTGGGGCGTTCGGTGAACGCGGTATAGAGAATGGACTTGCCCGCATCCGAGGCCGGATAGGGGTTATTCCACCCGTCGCAGGCGGACAGCAGCAAAAACAACGAGCCCAGCAGACAATAATTCAGGAGACGTTTCATGGCGCGAGAGTGTAGCGGAATCGGCCAGCCCCGTCATGGACATGGTTGACATGACACCCGGTTTGCACAACACTGCGCGGCACTACTTCCAGCGCATTTCCCAATAAAAACTCATGAATTCAGACTGGCAAACTTTTCTTACCCAACAGGGTGCAAGCGTAGATTCGACTATCGTGCAACATTTTGGCGATCCCGCCGCCGAACTGACGGCTACCGAGCAAGGTACGGTGCTGTGCGCTCTCGGACAATTCGCCACGCTGCGCGCCAGCGGCATTGACGCGCAAGCCTGGCTGCAAAACCTGTTGAGCAACGACATCCGCGAAGTGACCGGCAGCCGCGCGCAATGGTCGAGTTTCAACACCGCCAAGGGCAGAATGCTGGCGACGTTTTTGATCTGGCGCGACGGCGACGACTATCTGCTACAACTGCCCGCCACGCTGGCCGACACGCTGCGCCAAAAACTGGGCATGTATGTGCTGCGCGCCAGGGTCAAGCTGACCGATGCGAGCAACGATCTGATTTCATTGGGTTTATCAGGTGAGAATGCGCAGACGATGTTACTGGAGCATTGCCCCGAGCTGCCGCAACAGCCGCTGGAGATGGTCAAAATCAATGACCAGACCGGCAACATCATCCGTTTAAACGACACGCGCTTCCAGCTCAACACCACGCCGGAACACGCGCAAACGCTTTGGCGTGCGCTATCGGGTCGAGCCAAGTCCGTCGGCAGTCCCTGCTGGGACTGGCTCAACGTGCGTGCCGGGATTCCGTTCATCCTGCCGCAGACACAGGAACAATTCGTGCCGCAAATGGCGAATCTGGACCTGCTCGGCGGCATCAACTTCAAAAAAGGGTGCTACCCCGGACAGGAAATCGTCGCGCGTATGCATTACCTCGGCAAGCTCAAGCGCCGCATGTATCTGGCGCATGTCGAATGCGACGTTGCGCCGCAGGCGGGCGATGCAGTATTCAGCGCGGACATGGCCGACCAGCAACCTGCGCAGCCTGGCGGCATGATCGCCAACTCGGCGGCGGCACCTTCCGGCGGCTATGACGTGTTGGCGGTGGTGCAGATCAGCAGCCGCGAAACCCAGACCTTGCACCTCAAATCCCGGCAAGGCGCGATACTGACCTTTGCAGCGTTACCCTACCCCTTGCCATGAACCTGCCCGCCCAGCTATTTACCCACGATGTGCTATGGCTGGGCAATTTGCTGTTTTTCATCGTACTGGTACAGGCCTTGAAACGGGTGGAATGGCGCGACCTGTTCGGCAACGAAATCCGCACCAGCGCGCTCATTGCGCTGGTGCTGTTCACCCCGGTTTTCTGGCTTCTCAACGCGGGCATTCATCCAGGTTTCAACTTTCACCTGGTCGGTTCTACGCTGTTCCTGCTGCTGTTCGGCTGGCCGGTCGCGCTGCTCGCCCTGACGCTGGTGATGCTGGCAACCTGGTTGTACTCCGGCATAGACCTTACCTCGGTCGGCCTGAACGGTCTGATGATGCTGGCCGTGCCGATGTTGCTCAGCGAAGCCCTGCTGCGTTTCAGCCAGCGCGCGCTGCCGAAAAACTTCTTTGTCTTCGTGCTGTTGAATGGTTTTGTCTGCGCGGGACTGGCGACCATCGCGATGATGGCCGCCACCACGCTGTTATTGCTGGGGTTCAGCCACTACACCTGGGCGCAAATTCAATACCATTACCTCATCCCCGCGCCCATCCTGATCTTCGCCGAAGCCTTCGCCACTGGCGCGTTCATCACCGCCTTCACCGTCTCCCAGCCGGAAGCGGTGAAAAATTTCAGCGTAGCCGATTATTTAACGGGCAAATGAACGCCAGCCGCATCTTGAGGTGCGGCAAGCCGGCATCCATGAACACCCGACCTTCCTCGACAAATTCAAAACGCTGATAAAACTTGACGGCATGAAGCTGCGCGTCCACCTCCACCTGCGGGAAATCGTGCGCCTGCGCATAGTCCAGCAACGCCTCCATGATCGCCGTGCCGACCTGTCGCTTGCGCCACTTCGGCAACACGGCGATGCGCCCGATATGCCCGTCCGCCCGCATCCGGCCACAGCCTATCGCCACGCCTTCTGGGGTCAACACCAGCGCGTGACGGCAATGTTCGTCCAACCCGTCCCACTCCAACTCGGGCAAAATGCCCTGTTCGCGGACAAACACCGCCTCGCGCACCTGCCGGAGCAAAGGCTCGCCATCGTGCCAGCAAACCAGACTAACGGTAAAAGCGTTGCTCATGCCCTACCTCCCCAATCAAGTGCCAACCCATTATCCCAAAAACGGCAGTTGAATCTGATGTGGGTACGACAAATTCGTACCCACAAAGAGTTATGTGCGAATTTGTCGCACCCACAAACTCGATTTAATCTGCGAAATCTGCGGATTGAACTGCGGTTTTAAGGATCACTCGACGATCTCGACAGCCGCACCTACGGGAACAAGTTCAAACAATTCCAGCAAATCCGCGTTGCGCATACGGATGCAGCCATGCGAACCCGCCACGCCCACAGGCTCGGTATCCGGCGTACCGTGCAGGTAAATATAGCGGCGCATGGTATCGCTTTTGCCTAGCCGGTTAAAACCGACTTCGCAACCCGACAACCACATAATGCGCGTCAGTATCCAGTCGCGTTGCGGGAACTGCGCGCCCAGTTCCGGCGTATAGATTTCGCCCGTCGGACGGCGGCGCACGAACACGCTGTTTACCGGGCAACCCGCGCCGATTTTGGCGCGAATGATATGCCATCCGCGCGGCGTGCAGAAGCTGCCGGACACCTCGCCCGCCCCCTTCAAGGCGGTGGAAACGGCATAACGGCGCAGCACTTGCCCCGCATCGTCCAGCAGTTCCAGCGTTTGTACCGCTATATGAATAATGATTTTCATACTCCTCCCGTCATTCCCGCGCCTCCCGTTGTTGTGCGCGGCGCTGGGCAAAAAAATGGCTCAGCAGCAAACCACATTCCCCGGCCAGCACCCCGCCCGTCACTTCGGCGTGATGGTTCAGGCGTACTACCGGGTAAGTGGTAAGTGGTGAGTGGTGAGTGGTAAGTGGTGAGTGGTGAGTGGTAAGTGGTGAGTGGTGAGTAAAACGCTGTGAATCAATTTCGCCGAATATATTCAGCACGCTGCCGCACACCCCGGTCTTGTAGTCCGGCGCGCCATACACCACCCGCGCCACCCGCGCATGCATGATCGCCCCGGCGCACATCAGACAAGGCTCCAGCGTGACAAACAGCGTGCAACCCGGCAGACGATAATTGCCCAGCCGTTGCGCCGCGTCGCGCAGCGCCTGCATCTCGGCGTGGGCGGAAGGGTCGTGGCGCGAGACCGGCGCGTTGAACCCGCGCCCGATGATAATGCCGTCCTGCACCACCAGCGCACCCACCGGCACTTCGCCCAGCGTTTGCGCCTGCCGCGCCAGCAACAGCGCCTCGCGCATGTAAAATTCGTCGCTCATTGCATAAATAGGGGAAGTTACAAGGTGCGCAACCGTAGCACAGGGCGGATGACGAAACAACGACAATGCTTGCGCTATTGGCGATCATTGACAACCGATGCCACCGCACAACCTCCGTCAGCAAAAATGGCGGGAAATTTTTGGGATAGGACATCGAAGCTGACAAAACCGCTAACCAATTGATTATTCTATAAAAACCTGCATCCCCAAAAAAGTATATAAACCGAAAGGTACAGACCGTTTGTGGCGCAAATTATCGCGAGGTAGTGTGCGCCTGCGGTTTAATGAAGCTGAACCTGCCACACGAGACCACAAAGCGCGAGACAACGATGCCGCTTGCCTTTATCGCGATTATTGTCAAGAATGGCGACACCTTACTGAAAGTTGAACCATGCCACAAAATCCAGACGCAACGCTTCCCGCAACCCCTGTCGCCGATTTCTCGCTACCCGCCACTGGCGGGCAGCCGTTTACGCTCTCCGCTGCGCGCGGCAAAGCACTGGTCATCTATTTTTACCCCAAAGACAACACGCCGGGCTGCACCACCGAGGCGCAGCAGTTCCGCGATCTGTACGGCGAATTTCAGCGGGCGAATTGCGCGGTGGTGGGCGTTTCCCGCGACAGCCTCCAGTCGCATGAAAGTTTCAAGGCAAAATTCACGCTGCCTTTCGAGTTGCTGTCCGATGCCGACGAAACCGTCTGCACGCGCTTTGGCGTGATGAAGCTGAAGAACCTGTATGGCAAGCAGGTGCGCGGCATCGAGCGCAGCACCTTCGTGCTGGATAGCAGCGGCGTGCTGCGCCGGGAATGGCGCGGGCTCAAGGCCGACGGCCACGCCCGGGAAGTGCTGGATTTCGTGACAACCCTCTAACGGGCATGGAAATGTGCCCCCCCCTGATAATGAAGGCTATGTCGCAATTAACTGTTGGTGATTTTGTAATACTTTGATTTTATTAGAAATAGGCTGTGTTGCTGGTTATGCAACTATCTGTTTTTAAAAGCAGTTTAAATTCAATCGTGAATTTCA
>PEUR01000069.1 GCA_002780675.1 Gallionellales bacterium CG03_land_8_20_14_0_80_55_15
CAATAAAAGGGATTAGCCGAGTGCTAGTCCCTTTTTTCTTTTCGCGAGGTAGTTGACTGTGAATGCTGTGTTATCGGCAAGTGCCCTGCGCCGTAAGGCGCGGCTTGATGCCCTGACTGAAATTGAGTTTCCCGCCGATCTGCCAGTGGTGGCGAGGCGAGAGGAGTTGGCGCGCGCGATTTGCGATAATCAGGTGGTCATCGTCTGCGGCGAAACCGGCTCTGGCAAGACCACACAGTTGCCGAAAATTTGCCTGACGCTGGGGCGCGGGGTGCTGGGGTGTATCGGCCATACTCAGCCGCGCCGGGTCGCCGCGCGCACTGTCGCGGCACGCATCGCGGTGGAGTTGAAGGTAGAGCTTGGTGGTCTGGTTGGCTACAAGGTGCGTTTTCACGACAAGGTTGCTGCGGACACGGTCATCAAGCTGATGACGGATGGTATTTTGCTGGCGGAAATACATAGCGACCCGTTACTGAAAAAATACGACACCATCATCATAGATGAGGCGCATGAACGCAGCCTGAACATTGATTTTCTGTTGGGCTATTTGAAGCAACTATTACTGCGTCGCCGCGATCTGAAGCTCATCATCACCTCCGCTACGCTCGATGCCGAACGCTTTGCCAGACATTTCGGTGCGGTGGTCGTCGAAGTATCGGGGCGTAGTTATCCGGTGGAAACGCGCTATCGGCCATTGCAAGTCAGCGACGAGGGTGAAGCGCAGGATGTGCCGCAGGCGGTGAGCGCGGCATTAGACGAGCTGGCGGTGGGTGGACTGCGCGGTGATGTGCTGGTATTTTTGCCGGGTGAGCGCGAGATACGCGATACGGCAGAGGTATTGCGCCGCCATCACCCTAAAGGCATAGAGGTGTTGCCCTTATTTTCGCGCTTGTCGGCAGCAGAGCAGGACAAGGTGTTCAAGACGGGTGCGAAACGACGCGTTGTACTGGCGACAAACGTGGCTGAAACCTCATTAACAGTGCCTAACATCGGTTATGTGATTGATTGCGGCTTGGCGCGGGTAAATCGTTACAGCATCCGCCAGAAGGTCGAGCAACTGCACATCGAGAAAATTTCCCGAGCTGCCGCCAATCAGCGTTTGGGGCGTTGCGGGCGCGTAATGAGCGGCATTTGCATCCGTTTATACGACGAAGCAGACTTTTTGCAGCGTGATGAGTTTACTGACCCGGAGATATTCCGTGTCTCGTTGGCAACCGTAATCTTGCGCATGAGTTCACTGGAACTGGGAGACATCGCCGAATTTCCGTTCATAGAGCCCCCTACGCCGCGCATGATCGCCGATGGTTATCAGTTGCTGGCGGAATTGAATGCGATTGATGAAAATCGGCAACTCACTCAGTTGGGACGTGAACTGGCGCGGTTGCCGCTAGACCCAAAAATTGCACGTCTGTTGGTGGCGGGGCGGCAATATCAGTGTCTGACGGAAATCCTCATTGTCGCCAGCGCATTGTCGGTGCAAGACCCGCGCGATCGTCCTCTGGAAAGACAAGAGGCGGCAGATGCGGCGCACAAACGCTTTGCCGATGAACGTTCCGATTTTCTGGCATACATAAAAATTTGGGCGTGGTTCGAGCAGGCAGTCGCGCACAAGCAATCCAATCGGTTGCTGACCGAGGAATGCCGCAAGAATTTCCTGTCGCCGCTGCGCCTGCGCGAGTGGCGCGAGCTGCATCAACAGTTACACACGCAAGTCACTGAGATGGGCATGCGTTGCAATGAATTGCCTGCGAGTTATGAGCAGATACATAAAGCATTGTTATGCGGCCTGCTTGGCAATATCGGTATGAAGAGCGTGGAAAGCAATGAATATCTGGGGGCGCGTGGCATCAAATTTTTTATCGCTGCCCATTCAGTGCTGGCGAAAAAAGGCAGCAAGTGGGTGATGGCGGGGGAGTTGATCGAAACGCATCGGCTGTATGCGCGCTGCGTGGCTAAAATTGAGCCGGAATGGCTGGAGGAAACGGGCGCTCACTTGATCAAGCGCCATTATTACGACCCTCATTGGGAAAAGAAGCCTGCGCAAGTGGTGGCTTTCGAGCGCAGTACCTTGCATGGATTGCTGTTGAATGCCAAGAAACGCGTGCATTACGGGCCGATGAATGTGCCGGAATCGCGTGAAATCTTCATCCGTCAGGCACTGGTCGGCGGCGAGTTTGACACGCGCGCGCCGTTTTTCGCGCATAACCTGAAATTGATTGCCGAAATTGAAGCACTGGAACATAAGTCGCGCCGTCCCGATGTGCTGGTGGATGATGAATTGATTTTTGCGTTCTACGCTAAACGCATTCCGCCACATATTCACAATGGTGCGACCTTTGAGGCGTGGCGCAAGGAAGCCGAGTGCAATGATGCGAAACTCTTGTATTTACAAAAAGATGACCTGATGCGCCACGAGGCGGCGGGCATCACTACCGATCAGTTCCCGCCGCAGTTGAAAATTGATAACGTCAGTTTCGCGCTGAGTTACAACTTTTCGCCGGGCAAGAACGACGATGGCATCACCCTCTCCGTGCCGTTGGCGCTTATCAATCAGGTGTCAGCCGCTCGCTGCGAATGGCTGGTGCCGGGATTGCTCGCCGAGAAGGTCGTGCAACTGGTCAAGACGCTGCCGCAAAAGATTCGCCGCAATCTGGTTCCCGTGCCTGAATTTGCGGCGCAATTTTGTCGCGCAGTGCCAGCCACGACCACGCCATTGCAGCTGGCACTGGCGCGTTACCTTCGCGAACAGCAACAACTGGATGTGCCGCTGAATGCATTTCGACTCGAACAATTACCCGCGCATCTGCTGATGAATTTCCGTGTGGTGGATGAGCATGGTCGCCAATTGGGCATGTCGCGCAACTTTAGCCAATTGCACGATGAACTCGCGCCGCGCGCCGCTCCGGTTATCGTCGCTGCCACGGCGGATGAGGGCGAGCCGCTCACCGAACAGCGCTACACAACCTGGGATTTCGGTGAATTTTCCGAGACTCGCACGGTTAAGCGCGCCGGGCAGAATGTTACCTTGTATAACGCGCTGGTGGATGAAGGGGAGTCGGTCGTATTGCATGCTTTTGATAACCGCGAGTTGGCGCAAGCCGCGCATCGTGGCGGATTGACGCGTCTATTCATGCTGTTGTTGAAAGACCAGGTGAAGTATCTGGAGAAAAACCTGCCCGACGCGCAGCGTTTAGGCATGTTGTTTATACCGTTTGGTACGCAGCAGGAATTGCAGCAGCAGATTCTGGCGATGACTTTTGAGCGTTGCTGTCTGAATGAGCCGCTGCCGAAAAATGAGGCAGAGTTCAGTGCGCGCGCCAAGGAAGCGAAGAATCGTTTGCTGCTGATCGCACGGGAACTTGCCAGACTTTTAGTCAATGTGCTCAATGAACATCATGCTTTGCAGAAAAGTTTGCCGCAACTCAAGGCACATCATCAGGCCAGTCAGGACATCCGCACACAACTGGAATGGCTCATGCATAAGGGGTTTATTCGCGACACGCCATATGAACAGATGCAACATCTGCCGCGCTATCTCAAGGCGATTAACCTGCGTATCGAAAAATTGCGCAGCACGCCGACGCGCGATGCGCAGTGCATGGCGCAATTACAGCCGTTGCAACAAGCCTGGCAGAAGTTGTGCCAGGCGCAGCAAGGTAACTTCAATGCCGATATGCACGCATTTTCCTGGCTGTTGCAGGAATTGCGCGTGTCGTTGTTTGCGCAGGAGTTGAAGACCCCGGTCATCGTGTCCGTGAAACGGCTGGAAAAAATGCTGGCTACATTAAGAAATTGATTGCATCAGAGTCAGTAAAGGGCGCTGCGCTATAATCGCAGCAGATTTGTCTTTAGAGGAAAAGTTATGGACCAGAATTTTCGCGAAGCTGCGCTGCAATATCACCGCCTGTCACCTGCTGGCAAAATCTCCGTTAATGCGACCAAACCGATGCTTACGCAACGTGACTTGGCCTTGGCTTATTCGCCCGGCGTGGCGGCGGCTTGCGAGTTGATTGTCGAAAATCCGGCGGAAGTGCGCAATATGACGGCGCGCGGTAATCTGGTGGCGGTCATCAGCAACGGCACGGCGGTGCTCGGTTTGGGCGCGATAGGCCCGCTGGCCGCCAAACCCGTGATGGAAGGCAAGGGCGTGCTGTTCAAGAAATTTGCCGGTATTGACGTGTTCGACCTGGAAATTGCCGAACTCGATCCCGATAAGCTGGTGGACATTGTCGCCGCGCTGGAGCCCACCTTTGGCGGTATCAACCTGGAAGACATCAAAGCACCGGAGTGTTTTTACATCGAACGCAAGTTGCGCGAGCGGATGAAAATCCCGGTCTTTCACGACGACCAGCATGGTACTTCCATCATCGTCGGCGCGGCGTTACTGAACGGTATCAAAGTCGTCGGCAAGGATATTTCCCGGATAAAACTGGTAGTGTCCGGTGCGGGCGCAGCGGCGTTGGCGTGTCTGGATATGTTGATCAGCCTGGGCGTACGTATGGAAAACACCATCGTCACCGACATCGAGGGCGTGGTTTATAAAGGTCGCGTCGAGTTGATGGATGACAACAAGGCGCGCTATGCCGTGGAGACAACGGCGCGCACCCTGGCTGAAGTCATCGTAGGTGCGGACGTGTTTCTCGGTCTGTCGGCGGGTGGGGTGCTGAAACCGGAAATGGTTGCGCAGATGGCGAGTCATCCACTGATTTTCGCGCTGGCGAATCCCACGCCGGAAATTACCCCCGAACTGGCCAAGGCCGCGCGACCCGACGCAATTTTGGCGACCGGGCGTTCCGATTATCCGAACCAGGTCAACAATGCGCTGTGCTTTCCTTATATTTTCCGTGGTGCGCTGGATGTCGGGGCGACCACGATCAATGAGGAAATGAAGCATGCTGCGGTTCGTGCGATAGCTGAACTGGCGGAGGAAGAGCAACTGGGTGGCGCGGCCTCATATGGCGAGGAAAGTCTATCATTTGGTGTGGAATATTTGATTCCAAAACCCTTCGACCCGCGCCTGATTTTACGCATCGCGCCCGCCGTGGCACAGGCGGCGATGGACAGTGGCGTGGCAGAACGCCCGATTAACGATTTGGCCGCTTATCGCGAGCAATTGACAGCTTTTGTGGATAGTTCCAGCATGTTGATGAAGCCAGTGTTTGATGCCGCGAAGCGCGCGCCGAAACGTCTGGTGTATGCGGAAGGCGAAGACCCGCGCGTGTTGCACGCGGTACAGACTGTGGTGGATGAAGGGCTGGCGCTGCCGATACTGGTGGGTCGCCCGTCGGTGGTCGAGCAGCGTATCGCCAAACTCGGTTTGCGCATCCGTCAGGGCGTTGATTTTGAATTGGTGAACCCGGAAGATGACCCGCGTTACCGCGATTATTGCAACGAATATCATCGCTTGATGCAACGTAAAGGGGTGACGCTGGAAGCCGCCAAGCGCGAAATGCGCCGTTCCAATACCCTGATCGCCGCGATGCTGGTGCGCATGGATTCAGCCGATGCGATGATTTGCGGCACGATTGCCGAGCCGCTGCACCATTTGCGTTTTATAGATGAAACCATCGGTCATCGTCCCGGTGTCAACGTGTATGCGGCGATGAACATTTTGATGTTGCCCGATCGCACCCTGTTCATCTGCGATACGCATGTCAATTTGGATCCGAGCGCGGAACAGATCGCCGAGATGACCTTGCTGGCAGCGGCAGAAGTACGGCGTTTTGGTCTGACACCTAAAGTTGCGTTGTTGTCGCATTCCAATTTTGGCAGCCATGACAATGCTTCTGCCCACAAGATGAGCCGGGCGCGTGAACTGTTGGAACAACAAGCGCCAGAGCTGGAAGTGGAAGGCGAAATTCACGGCGATGCCGCCCTGTCGGAAGAAGTACGTTCTGCCAATTTTCCCGATTCCCGTCTGAAAGGTGAAGCCAACCTGCTTATCATGCCGAATCTGGATGCCGCCAATATTTCCTATAACCTGCTCAAGGTGACCGGCGGTCAGGGGCTTACCATCGGTTCTATTTTATTAGGGGTCAACAAGTCGGCGCATATCCTCACTACGACTGCGACCCCTCGTCGTATCGTCAACATGAGCGCGCTCGCGGTTGCCGCCGTCAAAACTCACTGAGAAAAAATTATGAATAATCAAGATATTAAATTGCTTGGCGAAGAAGTGGAGATGCTCATGCAAGAACGTGCCATGTTGCTCAACGTGGCGGGTGCGGCGGCGGTCATGATCGGACATGCTACGGCGCAGGATTTACCTGACGCAGTCGTGGAAGATGCAGAAAAACTGTCCAAAGCACTCAATGCCTTGCGCGAAGATACGCTCAAGGATGCGCTCGACGCGGTGCAGAATGAAGCGGAATAGATAAAAGGTGCAGGGAGTGCCCGTAAAATATCAGGGGGCAAACTGTATACGGATGGCGGGTTGCAAATGCTCGGCTCAGGCAACACTGGCTTATTCGTTATTCCGGCGAAGCCTGCCCCGTACTGCGATACGGGAGCCGGAATACAGCGCTTTGATTAAAAAAGGTTTTCACTTTTGCGGGAACGACAAAACCGCATAAATCAGCTTCAGCCTAATAAATTTTGGAGAATTTTCATGAAAAAAATCGTGACCGTTTTAGCCATTGCAGGATTTGTTACAACAGGTTGCGCATATGAACGTGGCTATCCCTATCCTGTTGAACGTAGCGAACATCGCAGCGAACATCGCAGCGAAGGCCATCAGCCTGTTCGTCAACCTTCCAGAGAATATCAACGGGACGGTGATCGTGCTGGACGGCGTGACGGTGGCGAACA
>PEUR01000145.1 GCA_002780675.1 Gallionellales bacterium CG03_land_8_20_14_0_80_55_15
ACCGACAGCGCGCGCGCCAGGTCTTTCACCAAATTGGTAATCTGGCTGCCTTTCACGCCGACCGCAGGTTCGATTTCGTAACGGGTAATTACAGGCCCCGGATAGGCCGACACAACTTTGACGACCACGCCAAAATCGTTCAACTTGCGTTCGATCAGGCGTGAGGTAAATTCCAGTGTTTCAGCGGAAACCTGCTCGACCTGTTGCGTGGCGTGATCGAGCAGATGCAGCGGCGGCAAAGAGGAATCGGGCATATCGTCGAACAGGGTAATCTGCTTTTCTGCGCTGGCACGCGCCGACTTGACTACTTCGACCACGGGCATCTCGATGCGTATCGGCAAATATTCTTCGACACGCTTCTTTTCCACCTCAACCACCGCGCTGCGCACACTCATCGCCTGCGCGCCAATGCGCTTATCCTGCCGAGTCTGCCAGTATTGTTTTATCCAGGCATAGACCACTTCGATCCGTTCCCCCAGCCAATCCACAAAACGCAGCCATGAAAGGCCACTGAACACGCTAAAACTGGTCGCCATCAAGGCCAACAGCAACAAGGTCGCGCCGGTAAAACCCAACCATTGCGACAGCGCATCACCGATCAACATGCCGAACATGCCGCCGGGGGTCAGCGGCAAGGCCACCTGTAAAGTATGCAAACGAATCGCTTCGAGCGCGCTGCTGGAGAGCAGCATCAAGACAAAACCGACGACGGCAACCCACAGCGTGCGTTTATTGAAAATACTATCGGCACGCAAGGCGCGATAGCTTGCCCAAACTTGCTGGACTAAAAACAACACCAGCCACCAGGCTGAAATACCGAACAAATAAAACAGCAAATCTGCGACATAAGCGCCCAGTATCCCGGTAGGATTGGCGGTTTGTGCGCTGGCGACGCTATGCGACCAAGCGGAATCAGCCGGATTGTAGCCATACAGGGCGACGGTAAAATATAATGCGAGTGCCACCAGCATCAGCCAGCGCGACTCGCGCAACAAAACCAATAATTTACTTCCCGGTAATTCGTTACTGGCTTCAGCCATGCGATACCCCAGCTAATCCCAACTGTTCTGCGACGATTACCGCCTCCAGCCGGCTATTCACGTTCAACGACTGATATACCGCCGCCACATGAATTTTCACCGTTCCTTCGGCCAGACCAATAGTGGCGGCGATTTCCTTGTTGCTCATCCCCGCGCACAGATAGCGCAAAACCTGCATCTGGCGGGGGGTCAAACCATAAACGTTGACAGGCATATCGCGCTTGTCATCAAGCTCGAACGCAACCGACTGATGGTGCAAAATTTCCGGTGGCACATATACCCCACCCGCCAGCACCAGCTTCAATGCCCCCAACATGGCCTGCACATTGGCACTCTTGCAGACAAAACCCGTTGCCCCATAATTCATGACCTTTTCGATCGTTGCGCGGTCATCCTCAGAGGACACCACCACGACCGGAATATGCGGATAGTGCTTATGAAAATGCCCCACCGATTTGGATCCGGTACTACCGGGCATATGTAAATCCAGCAAAGCCAAATCCAGCTCGGGATGCTTGCTTGCCAGCTGCACGGCTTCCTGAAAATCACCCGCCTCCAGTATTTCCACCCCCTCGGCCAATTGTTTCAGCACATAACGCAAGCCTTCACGAAACAACGCGTGGTCATCTGCCAGCAAAATTTTCATACTTTCCCCCCGGATAAGTGCTCTTGTTCCTGTTGGGCGGCAATCATACCATCCGGCACACTCCATGAACCGCTATGAATAAACCCCGACCGACCCGCTGCATCCTCCAGTGCGGCATCGTCTATTTTCGACAACCCTGATTTTTCGCAACATCTGGTCGAACCGTCACTGCTGATCACTAGCGTAAAACAGCTTCCTTCATCCAAAGTGGAACTGACCTGCAACGGATAGTCGAGCAGATTCGCCAAGCGTTTAACGATCATCAGACCCAGCCCCAGCCCTTTGCGGCGATCGCGCTGGCGATTACCGATCTGAAAATACGCTTCAAATATATGCGGTAAATGTTCGGCGGCAATGCCGACCCCCGTATCGCACACGGACAACTGCACACCCTGCGTGACCGACTGGCAAGTCAACGACACCCGCCCATGCTGGGTGTGACGCAGCGCGTTACTGAGCAAATTGCGCAACACAATCTCCAGCAACATGGGATCGGTGCAAACCATCCCGTCAAAACTCGACACCTCCAGACGCAAGCCTTGCTTGTCCGCGAAAAGTTTATATTCGTCGCGCAATCTTTTCAGCAAAGGCTGCATGGCAAACCGCTCATAGTTGGGGGTAATGACACCCGCATCCAGCCTGGCAACATCCAGCAGCGTATCGAGCATACCGCCCAGCACCTCGACAGAATGTTCGACTTTCTCCTGCAACGCACGCCCTTGTTCGCCCTGCACATACTCCTTCAACGCACCGACCAGCATCGCCAGCGCGTGCATGGGCTGGCGCAAATCGTGGCTGGCGGCGGCCAGAAAACGCGATTTCATCTCATTTGCCCGTTCGGCGCGGTGTTTTTCTGCGACCAATTGTTCGATCAGATACTCATTTTCTATCGCTCGATGCAAAGACAGCTCGAAAATCTTCGCCAATTCACGACCGCTCTTGAGCAGGAAAGCCCAATACACCACCAACAAACCCGCCAGCATGAAATGATCGTGATCACCGACCAGCGCATTGATGAACGCTAATGGCAAAATCAGCAAGGAAATATAGATATACAAAGACGGAGCAAAAACCGGATTGGTCGTCGCAGCCCCTGCCGATACGCCCAGATACACGCAAATCAAAATCACCTGATAAGTAAAATTATCCGGCACAAACAACAAAATACCGCCCGCCCCCCAAATCAGCCCCGCCAGACTGACGCTCACCAGCAGTCGTCTGCGCCAAAGCCGACATTCGTCGAGACTATCGAGCTTGACGACCTCGCGCGATGCGTAAAAAAATTCCGCCGCCAGCTCGACGAACAGCACCCCCAGCCAGACCAACAATACCTGATGCGCCACCACATCCCATACCAGCACCACCAGCATCAGTGCAACCAGCACCTGTACACCTATCATCAACGGATAAGCGCGTAGACGCGCGCGCATCTGCTCGGCGCGCACCGGCAGATTATTTTCATTCATGTCACAAGAAAGCAGTTTGGCTAATTGAGAAGACATAATTTACTTGCCTTGCAGCGCCAGCAGCAGCTTGATATCTTCAGCCATCCAGTCAGCACGCTGCCCGAAAGGGGCGAGCAGCAGCACCCGTCCATCCCCATCCACGATGTATGACCCTGCCGTGTGATCCACGTTATAACCCGATTTAGTCGGCTGTTTTTCGTACACCACGTCAAACGCACGGGCGACCTTCGCGGTGGCAGCCGCATCGCCATACAAGCCTAAAAATGATGGGTGAAAAGCGGGCACATACTGCGCCAATATTTCACGCGTGTCGCGCTCGGGATCTACGGTCACGAACAACACTTGCACCTTGTTCGCATCCCGACCCAACTTGGTCATCACCTGCGCCAGGTCAGCCATGGTGGTCGGACACACATCCGGGCAATGCACATAACCAAAAAAGATCACCACGATTTTGCCGCGAAAATCGGCCAGTTTGCGGGGCTTGCCGTTATGGTCGGTAAGCCTGAAATCAGCCTGGGTAAACTTGGCACGCACTTCAGCCGCATGGAATGGAGAGGGCAGCCTGACCTCATCGCAGCCGGATAAAAACAAAAAAACCATAATAATCATAATATTACGCAGCAACATGACAACTCCCAGCCCAACCGTTCACATAAAAGGTATAGCCCACTTTGACCATACCATAGACACCAAAGCCTGCCACCAGCAACCCGGCGGCCAGACGCACACGCGGCGATTGCACCCAGCGCCGGAGGCTTTCCCAGAACAGGCCGATCAGCAACAGATTGGGCAATGTCCCCAACCCGAACGCCAGCATCACCAGCGCGCCGCTATCCGCCCGTCCGGCAGCCAACGCCGTGACCAGCACGCTATACACCAGGCCGCAGGGCATCCAGCCCCACAATGTCCCCAGCAAAAAAGCCTGAAACGGGGTCTTGACCGGCAACAACCCGCGCGTCAGCGGCTGAATACGCTGCCACAAAAACCTGCCCAGCCCTTCGATACGCCGCACCAGCCCCCAGATACCCGCAATATACAGCCCCAATGCAATCAGCATCAGGCTGGACAAGGCGAACAGCAGATGTTGCACCGGCACGTCATCGCGCAACAGCAACCCCGCCTGCCCCACCGCGCCCACCAATGCCCCCGCCAGCGTGTAACTCGCCACCCGCCCGCTGCTGTAAGCCAGATGAAACGGCCAGCGTGTTTTGCCTTGGGGAAGTTGTCCGGTCAGAATACCCACAATGCTGCCGCACATGCCAAGGCAGTGCACGCCGCTGAGCAGGCCAACAAAAAACACCGCGATAATGCTGAATTCGGTCATGGGAGGATAAGGGGTTAGTGGTTAGTGGTTAGTGGTTAGTGGTTAGTGGTTAGTGGTTAGTGGTTAGTGCCGAAGTTTAACGGGCTGGCTGGGCTATATCCAGATATTCCGCAATTTTGCACGCATCAGGCGCTGATTGATGATACGGCACGATGCCCAACAAAGGCGCGTCTATGCGTTGCCGTAGCGCGACGATGTTTTCATCCAGCATCATCATTTGTCCGTCCACCCCATTCGCCACCCAGCCCGCCAGGGTCAGCCCGCTGGCGGCGATGGCCTGTACGGTGAGCAGCGCGTGATTCAGGCAACCCAGCCGCATCCCGACCACCAGAATGACGGGCAGATTGAGCAGTTTCGCAAGGTCTGCACTGTCCTGCTCGTCGTTCAACGGCACACAAAAGCCGCCGACCCCCTCGACGATCACCACATCCGCCTGGGCCTCCAACTCCCGACAGGAGGTGACGATACGCTCCAGATTGATTCTGACCCCGGCAAAGCGCGCCGCCAGGTGGGGGGCTGCGGCCTGCGTGAAGCAATAGGGATTGACCTGCCCGTAACTCGCCAGCACATTGCTGGCCGCACGCAAACGCTGGGCATCGTCATTGTGATCCTGCTCGTCGCACCCCGCCGCCACCGGCTTCATGCCGACCACGCGCTTGCCCGCTGCGGCAAAACCATGCAGCAGCGCGCAACTGATCAGCGTCTTGCCGACATCGGTGTCCGTGCCGGTAACGAAGTAACTCATTTTATTTTGAACGAGGTCTTGATGATTGCGGCGCCATCGCTCGTCACGCGCGGCTGCGGTTTCCAGGCGTGACCATAGACCACTTCGTAAGTCGCCGGCAGCTTGCCGTCACGACGCAATTTTTCGTAATTTTCCAGCAGCTTAGCGTAGGCCGACTTGCCCATCAAGCCCTGCCCGCGCCCGGCGGTGACATTGTGCGCACCGATGGCTTTGAGGTCTTGCAACACCGAGCGCACCTCGTCGTAAGTCAGCGTCATGTGTTCCATATCCATCACTGGCGCAGAAAATCCGGCAGCGACCAGCATGTCGCCGATGTCGTGCATGTCGGCAAAACGGTTGACGTGACTATGCCCGTCCACACCGCCAAACGCCTGCCTCAATTCCTTCAGCGTATCAGGACCGAAGGTGCTGAACATCAGCATCCCGTCCACCTTCAGCACGCGGTGCAATTCGACAAACGTCGCGGGCAAGTCGTTGCACCACTGCACGGCGAGATTCGACCACACCATTTCCACGCTGTTCGCCGCCAGCGGCAAGGCTTCCAGGTCGCCGCACACCGGTAATTGTTTTGTGCCGCCGAACAGCTTTTGCCACCAGCCCGAACGGCCTTGCCCGGCCTGCAACATGCCGATGGCGATGTCCAGCGAAATCACCTGCGCCGCCGGATATTTTTCCGCCAACTGGCGACCGCCCCAGCCCGTGCCGCTGCCCGCGTCCAACAATCGCAAAGGGGTCAGCTTGATGTAATCCAGGCGCTCCAACATGCGCTTGCATACTTCGCGCTGCAACACCGCCGTCGCATCGTAATCTGCCGCCGCACGGCTGAAGGCGCGACGCAGCAGCTTCTTGTCTATCCAAAATTCATTCATGCAGAAAATCCGCCAACAGTTTCACAAAGGTTTCAGGGTGCGACAAAAACGGCGCATGTGCTGCGCCCTCGATTGCCGCCAGCCGGGCATTTGGCATCGAAGCAGCCAGAAACTGCGCGGCGGGCAAAGGCGTGAGCGTATCACGAACGCCGGCAATCACCAGCGTGGGCTGGCGGATGTCCGGCAAAGCGGCGCGTAAATCGCAGTCGCGCAAAATGTCCAGCCCCGCTTGCAACGCCGACAAGTCAGGCTCGCCGCGACTGAGCAGATTGCCGCGCAACGCTGCCAGCAACTCGCGTTCCTGCTCGCTGCCGCGCAGTTGCAGCGATAAAAAGCGGCGCAGAGTCTGCAAATAATGCTGCTGCAAGGCCTCCGAAAAAGCCGCCAGGGTTGCTGCCGCCATCGCGCAAGGCCAATCGGCTTGCCGCACGAAACAGGGCGTGGCAGACACCAGCACCAGGCGTTGCACTTGCTGCGGGTAGCGCATCGCCCAACGCAACGCCAACTGCCCGCCCAACGACCAGCCGCAGACGGTTAAAGGTTCGAGGCCGGAAAATTGCGTGGCGAGCTGGTCAACGAGGACATGTAGGTCGGGATTTATCCTGACATCGCCGCCGTGTCGGGATAAATCCCGACCTACACTGTATCCATGCCCCGGCAAATCCACCGCCAGCACGCGAGTCTGTTTGGCCAATTCGGCCAGCGCCCCGCCCCACATCCCGCCGTGCATCCCCCACCCGTGGAGAAACAACACCGGCGCGCCACTGCCGCCGTAGTCGTCAACGTGCAAGTTCATGCAAAGCCTCGATCAAACGGGTTACGTCGTGTGCGGTGTGCGCGGCAGACAGCGTGAT
>PEUR01000033.1 GCA_002780675.1 Gallionellales bacterium CG03_land_8_20_14_0_80_55_15
AGTAGTGCTGGATTACTGGCTGGTTGGATTGGGCATGATGCTGTTGCTTGAGGGCATCATGCCGTTGTTGTTTCCTGATATATGGCGAGATGCATTTAAAAAACTACTCATTCTGACTGATGGGCAACTTCGTTTTATGGGGCTTACCGGAATGCTTGCCGGTTTGCTACTGTTGTACTGGATTAAATAATGGAAAATTGGTTATTACCCGAATATATACATGACATGCTGCCGGATGAGGCTTGGCGTGTAGAACAGATGCGTTCGCAAATACTTGATTTATTTCGAAAGTCTGGTTATCAGCTGGTTGCGCCTCCATTACTCGAATATGCTGAATCGTTGCTGCTTGATGGTAGTCAAGATATGGATTTGCGTACTTTTAAGCTGGTAGATCAATTGAGTGGGCGAACGCTAGCTTTGCGTGCCGACATTACGCCGCAAGTCGCGCGGATTGATGCCCATTTGCTGAATCGTCGGGGTGTGGCACGGCTGTGTTACGCCGGTAGTGTGTTACATACTCAACCTGTCGGTTTGACACGTACCCGTGAGTTATTGCAAATCGGTGCTGAATTGTATGGTCACAGCGGTTTGGAAAGCGATTTGGAAATTCAAAAGTTGTTGTTGTGCTCACTGGCCTTGTTGGGAATTGAGGACGTACATATGGATCTTGGCCATGTGGGAGTCTTCCGTGCCTTGGTTCAACATGCTGATTTGGATAAAAATCTTGAAAGTGCCTTGTTTGTCGCCTTGCAAAACAAAGACAGCACTGCTTTAAAGGAGTTGGTGCAACCATTGGACGAAGTGTTGCGTGGCGCACTACTTGTGCTGCCCACCTTATATGGTGGTTGTGAGGATGTGTTGGCGCGTGCGTACAAGTTGTTACCCGATTATCCAGAAATTAGTGTGGCGTTGGCTGACTTGCAAGCCGTCTCAAATGGGTTGCAGCCCCTGGTATCGAGCGTTGGGATAGATCTTGCCGATCTGCGCGGGTATCACTATCACAGTGGTATTGTATTCGCTGCTTATCATGCAGACAGTTGTGATGCGATTGCATTGGGTGGTCGGTATGACGATCTTGGTAAAAGTTTTGGTCGGGCTCGCGCTGCGACTGGCTTCAGTATGGATTTGCGGCAACTTTATAGTTTGCTGCCAGTTCAAGCTCCGCTATTCGCAATACGCGCCCCTTATTTGGACGACCCTGCGTTGAATGCCGAGATTGCAAGACTTCGCGAGGTGGGTGAGGTGGTCGTGGTGAGTTTGCCGGGCAGTGTTGATTGTCCTGTTGAGTTGCAATGTGATCGTGATCTGGTGTTGCGTGAAGGGGGCTGGCAGCTAGTCTCTCTGTGAATTCTATAAATGTTAATTCTTAAATCGAAAGCATCGTAATGGCTAAGAGTGTGGTAGTGATTGGTACCCAATGGGGTGATGAGGGCAAGGGCAAGATCGTTGATTGGCTGACTGACCATGCGCGGGCTGTGGTGCGTTTTCAAGGGGGGCACAACGCGGGCCATACACTTGTTATAAACGGCAAAAAAACCATCCTGCACCTGATTCCATCAGGCATTTTGCGTGATGACGTAGTGTGTTATATCGGCAACGGGGTCGTGCTGTCACCGCAGGCTTTGTTGAAAGAAATGGACGAGTTGCAAGCTGCCGGTGTGAATGTGTATGGACGATTGAAGATTTCTGAATCCTGCCCGTTGATTCTGCCATATCACGAAGCGATTGATCAAGCGCGTGAACTTGCCAAGGGCGAAGCCAGGATAGGTACAACCGGACGTGGCATCGGTCCTGCGTACGAAGATAAAGTGGCGCGTCGTGCTATCCGCTTGCAGGATATTTTTTACCCTGAACGCTTTGCCGAAAAGTTGCGCGAGGTGCTGGATTACCATAATTTTGTATTGAAGAATTATTTCAATGCGCCGACGGTAGATTTCCAGAAAACGCTGGATGAAACCCTGGAACTGGCCAAACGTATTAAACCCTTGATAATGGATGTGTCACGCGCCCTGTTTGAAGCCAACAAGGCAGGAGACAATTTGCTGTTTGAAGGCGCTCAAGGCGCGTTACTGGATATAGATCACGGCACTTATCCTTTTGTAACTTCCAGTAATTGTATTGCAGGTGCTGCCTGTGCAGGTGCTGGTGTTGGCCCGCAGATGCTTAATTATGTGTTGGGGATCACCAAGGCTTACACCACTCGCGTCGGGGCTGGCCCATTTCCGACAGAATTGTACGATGCGGTGGATAAGTGTGATGTTGTCGGTGCTGGATTGGCAGAGCGTGGGCATGAATTTGGCTCCACCACGGGGCGTGCGCGTCGTTGCGGTTGGTTCGATGCTGCTGCATTGAAGCGTTCGGTGCAAATTAACGGTGTATCGGGTCTGTGCGTTACCAAGCTGGATGTGATGGATGGTATTGAGACCGTGCGTATTGGTGTAGGTTATCGTATCCGTGGTGTAGAGTGCGACATTCTGCCTTCGGGTGCGGATGCCCTGATTGATTGTCAGGTGGTTTATGAAGAAATGCCGGGTTGGAGCGAGAGTACTGTGGGGGTGAAGCAGTATGAAAATTTGCCACTTGCTGCCCGCAATTACTTGGAGCGTATCGCACAAGTCTGTGAAGTGCCAGTAGATATGATTTCAACGGGGCCAGATCGTGATGAAACCATTGTGTTACGCCATCCTTTTGCATAAAGAATGTCGTATTGAACAGGTGAAGTTTTGATCGCTTACCCGGAAGATTTTGACCATGCCAGCAGTTTGGCGGGTATGTTTTTGCACTTTCATTTTGGGGGTTTTTCAAATAAATTCAGAATGCGGGCGCAGGTTGCCTGTGTGATAGCCTCATCAGAAGAAGTCAAAGTAGTTGAGCTAATGCGGATTATTTTGTTGCAGTGCTTGTTTGGGATGCAAAAAGTAGCCTGCTTTCGCGAGCTGCTTTTATTTTTGTGTGTCCGTGAGAAGAGTCTCGGTTACGCAGGTGCGACCCCAGCATCCGTCGTGCCGGATGTACTTCGAGTCCTGGCGAGAAACACGCAGGTGTTTCTCTTTCCTCTGGGCAAAGAAAAAGCCAGCTTTCGCTGGCCTTACTTGTTTGGTGCCCAGAAGAGGACTCGAACCTCCACACCTTGCGGCACACGGACCTGAACCGTGCGCGTCTACCAATTCCGCCATCTGGGCAATGCATTTGCTGAAGGCGCGCAATTTAATAGTTAAAGGACTTATTGTCAATGAAAAAGAAAAATAATTTACGTTTGCAGGATCCATTCCTGGAGCGTGAGCGTGAACAATATGAACACCCGCTACCGAGCCGTGAGTTTGTTTTGCAAATACTTACCGAGCAAAGCGCGCCTATGGCAGATGAAGAGTTATTGAATTTGCTGTTCATTGAAAAAGAAGAGGAAGAGTTATTTTCCCGTCGTTTGCGCGCGATGGAGCGCGATGGCCAGATTATGCGTAACCGCAAGCGTGCAATTTGCGTGGTGGATAAGCTCGATTTGATCAAGGGTAAAGTGCAGGGGCATGCTGACGGCTTTGGTTTTCTGATTCCAGAAGACGGCAGTGCTGATATGTTCCTCAGCGAGAAGGAAATGCACAAGGTTTTCCATGGTGACGTGGTGATGGCGCGGCAAAGTGGTGTGGATCGGCGTGGCCGTCCCGAAGCCAAGATTGTTGAGGTGCTGGAACGCGCCACAAATCGTCTGGTAGGCCGCTTGTATGAAGAGCATGGCATTTATTTTGTGGTGGCTGAAAACCGTAAAGTGTCGCAGGATATTCTCGTGGCACCCGGTGCTTCAGGCGGAGCCAAGGTAGGGCAGGTGGTGATGCTGGAAATCATGCAGCAGCCAAGCCGCCATGCTCAGCCTATTGGGCGGGTTGTTGGTGTGCTGGGTAATTATGGCGATCCCGGTATGGAAATCGAGATTGCCTTGCGCAAGCATGACTTGCCCTATGAATTTCCCAAAGATGCTGAGCATCAGGCGAAAAAGATTGCCCCTACTGTTTCTGCGGCAGATTGGGCTGGGCGTGAGGATATACGCAACTTACCATTGGTGACGATAGATGGTGAAACGGCGCGTGACTTTGACGATGCGGTGTACTGTCAGCCGGAAAAAGGGGGATATCGTTTGGTGGTGGCCATCGCCGATGTCAGCTACTACGTCCAACCCAATGACGCGCTGGATCGTGAGGCAATTTTGCGCGGCAATTCGGTGTATTTTCCACGCAGAGTGATTCCGATGTTGCCGGAAGAATTGTCGAACGGTCTGTGTTCATTGAATCCGCAGGTGGATAGACTTTGCATGGTGTGCGATATGCACGTTAGCAGCAAGGGTGAAATTGGCAAATACCGTTTCTATCCGTCAGTGATGTATTCCAACGCACGCCTGACTTACACTCAGGTGGCAGAAATGCTGGAACAGCCTGATGGGGAACTGGCCAAGAGCAACGCAGTTATCGTGCCTCATCTCCAGCATCTCCATGCGTTATTTCAAAAATTGTTGCAAGCTCGCGCCAAGCGCGGTGCGATTGATTTTGAGACTGTCGAAACGCAGATGATATTTACTGATCAGGGCAAGATTGAACGCATTGTGCCCGTTGTGCGTAATGATGCGCATAAACTGATTGAAGAGTGCATGTTAGCGGCGAACGTCTGTGCGGCAGAATTTTTGTCTGAGCATCAACATCCTGTGCTGTATCGTATCCATCAAGGGCCAACCCCTGAAAAGCTGGAGGCTTTGCGAGAGTTTATGAAGGAATTCGGTCTGGGATTAACCGGCGAAGATGAGCCGCAGGCGGCGGATTATTCCAAATTGCTCAACAGCATCAAAGGGCGTCCCGATGCCGGCTTGCTGCAAACCGTGATGCTACGTTCGTTGCGCCAAGCAAAGTATGAGCCGGAGAATATCGGTCACTTCGGTCTGGGCTACGATGCTTATACGCACTTCACCTCGCCGATACGCCGTTATCCCGACCTGTTGGTGCATCGCGCCATTAAGGCCGTATTGCAGAACAAACAATACAAGCCTGAACAAAAGTGGTCTGAGCTCGGTGCGCATTGCTCCATGACCGAGCGCCGTGCCGATGATGCCACGCGTGATGTCGAAGCATGGCTGAAGTGTTTCTACATGCGCGACCATCTAGGGAGCGTTTATATGGGATCAGTTTCTTCGGTTACCAGTTTCGGTATGTTTGTTTCGCTGGATGATCTCTATGTTGAAGGTCTGGTGCATATTTCTGAGCTGGGCAAGGATTACTACCACTTTGATGCCACCAAGCACCAATTGTCGGGCGAACGTACCGGGAAAAATTACCGTCTGGGCGATCGGGTAGAAGTGCGCGTGGTAAAGGTGGATATGGAAAGCACAAAAATTGACTTTGTGTTGCATGTGGATGAGGACGAAGGCGACGAGGCTGCAGCAACAGCCAAGTCTAAAAAGAAAGCGGTAAAGAGGAAGAATAAAAATGGCTGATTTGAGACTCATCTACGGCTTTCATGCGGTGACTTCGCGCATCCGCCAGAATCCCGATGGAGTAATGGAAGTTTATTTGCAATCGCAGCGGCATGATCCGCGTATGCGTGACTTTATCAAGCTGGCAGAAGCCAGTGGCGTTCGGGTCATTCCGGTGGATGGCGCACGTCTGGATGGTATGGCGGGCGGTGCGCGTCATCAGGGCGTGGCGGCGCGAGTGGATGCGGCGAGGCGTGTGCAGCACTTGTCGGATGTGCTGGACACGCTCATCGAACCGCCGTTGTTGCTGGTGCTGGACGGTATACAGGATCCACACAATCTGGGCGCTTGCCTGCGTAGTGCCGATGCGTTCGGGGTACACGCGGTGATTGCACCGAAAGATCGTGCGGTGGGGATCACGGCAACGGTGGAAAAGGTGGCCTGCGGCGCAGCAGAAACCGTACCTTATATCACCGTTACCAACTTGGCGCGTACCTTGCGAGAATTGAAAGAACACGATATTTGGGTGGTTGGAGCAGCGGGTGAGGCGACACAGGATTTACACGGTTTCAAACACACGGGGGGGCTGGCCTGGGTGCTGGGGGCGGAAGGAGAGGGCTTGCGGCGCTTGACGCGGGATACCTGTGACCAACTGGTGCGTATTCCGATGTTGGGTAGCGTGGAAAGCCTGAATGTGTCGGTCAGCACTGGTATCTGCTTGTTTGAAGCCAGAAGGCAACGGGCGGTAGCTAACTTGTGTTAGCCTTTTTTTTTGGAGGTTTGAAATTTATGGCTATGTCATCGTTAATTGTTGAAGTCAAGGCAATAGTTAATATTATATATAATAATCAATTGGTTATGTTTTTGTGATGCCTGTAATTGTCCTGCATCCGTAAGGTTTGCGTGATCACCACTATTTAACTGTGACATAGCCCAATTTATTGATTCGTGTTGTATTTTTGCAACTCGGCATTGCTTGTGTGTCTTGAAAGGGTAAAATGCGCCCACAGAATCAGATGGACTTGGTTTGAATGTTTTAATCGTTTAATTATAAATAAGGAAAATCATGAAAAAAAGTACATTGACTATCGCTTTGGCCGCCGCGCTGCTAAGCATGTCGGCAGCACAGGCCAGCGAGTTCGCGGGTGGTTTCTTGGGCTTAAAGGCTGGTCAGAATCGTTCGGATGCAACTTTTGTGGCAGCTAAGAACGCGACTACTTACGGCTTTGAAGGGGGTTACAACTGGGATGTGAATAGTTTCCTGTTGGGCGTTGATGGTTTCGCCGATTTCAATCAAAAAGCGACTCACGCTACGGCCATTCCTGGCACGTTTGCAAATTATGGTACTGATGCTTATGGCTTGGATGCCAAGCTGGGATTGCCTTTGGGTAATTGGCTGCCTTATGCCAAGCTGGGATATGGGTCTATGCGCGGGACAGGTGTAAGTTTGCAAGGTTCGGCTAACGGTGCGCATGTTGGTCTTGGGGT
>PEUR01000031.1 GCA_002780675.1 Gallionellales bacterium CG03_land_8_20_14_0_80_55_15
AGCATATTATCCAGCGTCAAATCGGTCAGAAACCCCAACCGCCCCTGATTCACCCCTATCAATGGCACATTATGCGGCGAAAAGGCGCGCGCGATATTCAACATCGTACCGTCTCCGCCGATCACGATCGCCAAGTCAGACACCGCAGCCAGATCCGCCAACTTCATCACCGCGTAGGGATGCTCGCCCAGATGCTCGGCAGTCAGACTGTCCACCGCGACGTGCAACCCCCGTCCGACCAAAAACGCCGCCAGACGCAACAAAGGCTCAGCCACTTGGGGCGACTTGTGTTTGCCTATCAACGCAACGTTTTTGCAGGAAATTTTCATGGGCGCGATTAAACCACAACGCACTCATAATGACAAAGCAGAAGACTTGAGAAATCTCTTCGCGAGCAAGGAACGCCCCCTGTATTCAAGACTACAAGCCAAGCACAATATCGGCAGCATCGTGCGCCGCGTCCCCTACGCTTCCAGCGCCATTTCCAGCTCCAGCCAGCCCTCTTCCAACGCATCCACACGGGCTTGCACGAGGACGTGACGGGCATTCAGACTGGCAATAAAGTCGCTACTGCACTCGGTATAGGTGGCAGGATCGCCCAGTTTGCCGTTAATTTCGCCCAGTTCGGTTTGCGCCTTGTTCAACTCGATTTCCAGTTTTTTGCACTTCGCTTGCAGGGCTTTTTTGTTGGGTTTAGGAGCGGCAGGCAGCGGTCTTTCCTTCTTTGCCTGCACGGTTTCGCGCGGGCGGCGCTTTTCTATCCAGGTTTTATAGTCTTCCAGATCGCCGTCGAACAGCTTCGCCTCGCCGTCCGCCACCAGCCACAATTCATCGGCCACGGCGCGAATCAGGCTGCGGTCGTGCGACACCAGCACCACCGCGCCGGTGTATTCCTCCAGCGCCAGCGTGAGCGCGTCGCGCATGTCCAGATCGAGGTGGTTGGTGGGTTCATCGAGCAATAACAGATGCGGCTTTTGCCACGCCAGCAGGGCTAACGCCAGTCGGCTTTTTTCGCCGCCGGAGAAAGTCGCCACCGGCCTGTCCTCGTCGTTTCCCGCCAGCCCGAAGCGCCCCAGAAAAGTGCGCAACACCAGCGCGGTTTGCTTCGGCGCGATGCGTTCCAGATGCTGCAAGGGCGTGGCGGCACTATCCAGATTTTCCAATTGATGCTGGGCAAAATAGCCGATGCGGATGTCGGGTGTCGTCTCCAGCCGACCCAAAGTGGGGAGAAGTTCGCCGACCAGCAATTTAATCAGCGTGGATTTACCCGCCCCATTCGGCCCCAACAAGGCGATGCGGCTACCCGCGCGCAGCGCCATGTTAATGTTTTTGAACAGAATTTTTTCGCCATAGGAAAATCCGACATTATCCAGACGCATCAATAAATCGGGGCTGCGCTCGGGCGCTTCGATTTCCAGCTCGAAATGCCCGTCGGTGACATGCACGGCGGCGATGCGCGTCAGCCTGTCCAACGCCTTGACGCGGCTTTGCGCCTGTTTGGCTTTGGTCGCCTTGGCGCGAAAGCGCCGCACGAAATCTTCCAGATGCGCGATTTTCGCCTGCTGGGTCTGATAAACCTGATTCTGTTGGGCAATCTTCTCGGCGCGGGCGCGCTCGAAATCGTCGTAATCGCCCGCATAACTGTCTATCACGCGGTCGTGGACGTGGGCGATGCGGTTGACGGTCGCGTTGAGGAATTCGCGGTCATGCGACACCAAAAGGATGCTGCCGGGATAGCGTGACAGATATTGCTCCAGCCAGAGAATGGCTTCCAGATCGAGGTGGTTGGTCGGTTCATCCAGCAACAGCAGATCCGCCCGACACATCAAGGCGCGCGCCAGATTGAGCCGCATTCGCCAGCCGCCGGAAAAACTGGCCACCGGGCGTTGCAGCGCGTCGCTGGCAAAACCCAGACCGTTCAACAACTGCGCGGCGCGTGCCGGCGCGCCATAACCGTCTATCGCTTCAAACTGCTGCTGTGCGGCAAACCACGCCGCATCATGTTCCGCCTTGAGCAGAATTTTCTCCAACTGGCGCAACTTGACATCGCCGTCCAAAGCGAATTCAAGCGCCGCCTGATCGGAATGGGCGATTTCCTGTTCGACGTAGGCCAGCGTCTTGCCGCTTTGCAGCGAGACTTCGCCCGCTTCGGCTTTGATTTCCCCGCGTATCAGGCGAAACAGGGTAGATTTACCGCAACCGTTCTTACCCACCAACCCGATGCGCTGGTCGGCGAACGCCTGCAAATTCGCCTGCTCGAACAGCGGGATGCCGCCCTGCAGGTAGGTCATATTGAGAATATTTAACATCGCGCCATGATAGCAGAGGGATACACCCCTTCAGTATTGATATGATCAAGATTTTTTAGTGCCCAAACCTACCCCTCGGACAAATCATCTGATAGTCTTCACGGATTAAAAAGTTATGCTTGTTCCCGTCGAATCATCGGTGAAATGAAATGGAAAACGGATATTCACAAAGCAAGGAAGAAAGTGCAGAAATCCTGCGGCTGATTCTGCAAAAAATGGTCAAACACCCTGCGGCCTTTACCCCGCCGACTTACGCGGTGTGGTACGAATTTCTGGCGGGAATCAATCCCCGACTCAACGAGGAGATGAGCAAACTGCTCGATGCCGACGAACCGCTTAGTAACGAAACTACCCAGCATCTGTTTGACCGCTACATTTCCGAAATCAACCCGGAAGCCCAGAACAAGTTTCGCCAGAACATGCAGAAACTACTCGACGGTCTGGCCAGTCAAGCCAATTCAACCAGCGAGGACACCCGCCGCTTCAACACCGACCTCGATAAATTTGGCACAACCCTGAACAACGATCCGGCTACGCCGCTGGTTCATCAACTGGTCGGCGCAATCATGCAAGGCACCGAGCTCATGCAAAGCTCCGTTTCGGCCTTGCAAGACAAACTACTGGAAAGCAAGAGCAAGGTTGAAAAACTGCAACAGGAACTGCAAAACGCCAGAAGTGAAGCTCTGATTGATCCGCTCACCAAGGCGCTCAACCGGCGCGGCCTGGATGTACAAATGAAAAAACTTGTTGCCAAGCCTGAATTCCAAGGCAAGCGGATCAGCTTCCTGATGCTGGACATAGATTTTTTCAAGAAGATAAATGACAACTACGGCCATATGTTTGGCGACAGGGTCATCTGCGGCATTACCGCAGCCCTCACCGCACAGGTCAAAGGTCGCGATTCGGTTGCACGGCTGGGGGGAGAAGAATTCGCCGTTGTCCTGCCCAACACGCTTACCCAAGGTGCATTTACGCTCGCCGAGCAAATCCGCAAAAGCATAGAACAAGCCAAAATCCGCAGATCGGCAAAACACGAAGATGTAGGCGGCATCACGGTCTCAATCGGCATCGCCGACTGTGAAATCACCGGCAACTGGCAAGACGCGTTAAGCCGCGCAGATACGGCGCTGTATGTTTCAAAGAAAATGGGGCGCAATAAAACGACGGTTTACGACAGTAGCATGGAAAAGATAGACCACAATTAAAATGACCGTATTGGCAAGAACCTGAGCCAATATTGCAATTGCCGAGACACAACAACACCGTGTTCGTTGCAGGCATCTGTAGAAGCACAACGGGCATTGCGCCAGGTTTGTTTCAAAACCTATAGCGCAATCCCTTTCTGTCAGCCAGCCAACTATCCCACCCGACTCACCGTCAATCCATGCGAAGCCACCGGAACTTTACACCTGTAGGCAGCTTATATTTTGCGCACTTTTACAGAATAGTTGCCCATCCCGTTGGCGCGATTGTAGTGCCGCACCTGCACAAAATAATCGCCAGCAATCAAATCCGTCACAATGCGCGCATTCGTGCCGATACCGGAATCATCGTCTTCAGCGATCAAAGTCGTTTCACTGTTGGGTCCGAAGACTTTCATGACCACATCGGTAGGCCCCCGGGTGTCAATCAAGTAGCGTCCGTCCACTTTGGCGGTAAAGCGAAAAAGGTCTTCTTCGCCCACCATGCCAATGGCCGCTTGCGTCCTTAGTCTGGCGTTGATTTTGAGTTCCGTCGCGGCAGAAACTGGAATACCGGCCTTGGGGTACATCCTCGCTCCGGCGATAAATTCTTTGTCCATGCGGGAGAGAATATCGTTCTGCATGGTACCAATACCGTTCAGCGTCCAGGAATCCGGGAAGAAATAAAGCATGATGGACTCGGGGTCGAACGCAGTTCCCTTAAGCTGGTCTGCGCGGTATTTATCCAAAATATTGTGGCGCGTCTTCTGCTCATCCCAGAAATTGGGAGATTTTGCCATTTCACGGATGACGACTTGCTCGTTCCACTGAATCCCCCCGGCAGGATTTTGATGCTCGTGTGCGAGTCCGATGGCGTGTCCAAATTCATGAGCTGGCGTTCCGCCGTCAAGGAATCCCAGATTCATGGTAGGCGCGTTCAGCGGGATGGCACTGCAATCAGTACCGATATAAGACCAGGCACCGTCACTGGGGTCAAAAGCGATGCGAATGTCAGCATCCGGCGCATTATTAAAATCGAACTTAATGTTGGCGACCTGCGCCCACCAACCAGCCTGTTGACGCACTTTATCCTGTTCGGCGACCGTGCCTCCCATGAATCTCACCCGCAGCGTCGAACCGTTCATCCACGTCTTGCCGATCGGCGCTATGGCACGCACCGGACCTCCAGCGATGCGCGCAACAGTCTGGAGTCTCATCATGTCACGGGGCAAAATACGATCAATACAAATTTTGGGTCTGTCAGTCATTTCTCGTTCCTCCTGTATTAGTGGCATCCGACGAGCAATGGGGTGCAAGGTCTTACTTCACCCCGAATTACTGGCTCGCACCGTACCTGCCCACTACCTGTCGGTCAATACGCCAAATGGTCTATGCATTTCGACCTGGCTCAAGCCCGGTAAATATGCGTCATTGATGGAGTAACGGATAAAACGGCTCAACTCCGGCTAGGACTAAAGCCAAAACCATACAGGTCGGGTCACGCCCGAGAGAATACGCCAAAAATCACGCAACCTATTGTTTTTGAATGTAAAAATAAAAATCCATGAAAAAAATAGGTAAATTTAACGGGAAGAGAGACTCAATGCTGAATGCAGCGTCATGCCGTTGCACGCCAAATCCTCTTCAGACAGGCATATTAGCAACCCTCTTCAGCGCGTAGCGCCCCAAGTTTGCCGCTGACTTGCCTCCAGAAAAGTCCACGCCACAAAACGGCTATTCTTCTGTCCCTGCGCCATTTCTATCGTCCGGTAATCTTGTACGCCCGCTTTTTTCAGCGCGCGATACACGCCGGGCAAACTGGCCGACTTCGAGATCAGGCTGGTGAACCACAGACAGCGATCACGGAATGCTGCACTCTCCGCGATCATGCGGCACACGAACGCCTCATCGCCGCCCTCGCACCACAGCTCCGCGCCCTGCCCGCCGAAATTCAACAGCGGTTTTATAGCGGCAACCTTGCCAAGATTCTTCCATTTGCGCCGTGTCCCCGCGCAGGCTTCAGCGGGTGAGGCGTGAAAAGGCGGGTTGCACAGGGTGATGTCAAAAGTTTCCTCCGGCTGCATCACACCCTTGAATATCACCTGTCTTGACGCTTGCAAGCGCAGGGTAATGACATCGTTCAAACCCGTGTTCGCATCCAGGACACGTTGCGCATTGGCAAGTGCTGCCGGATCAATATCACTGCCGACAAATTGCCAGCCAAAGCTGCGATGACCGATGAGCGGATAGATGCAGTTCGCCCCCGTGCCGATGTCCAGCACCCGCACTGATTCGCCGATTGGTACAACGCCACCGTTCCCCTCGGCCAGCAAATCGGCAAGATAATGCAGATAATCCGCTCTGCCCGGAATGGGCGGACAAAGGTACTGCGCCGGAATATCCCAGCCGTTAATGCCATACTCCCACTTTAACAACGCGCGATTGAGTGCCCTCACGGCAACCGGATCGGCGAAATCCATGGACGCGTCGCCATAACCATTCAACGATACAAAGGCTGCCAGTTCGGGGCTATTAGCGGTGAGCTGTTTGAAGTCATAGCGACCACGATGCGGATTGCGCGGGTGTAAAGCCGTTTTCACGGCAGGTGCGGCACTACCCTTCGCTACGCTAGCGGGTTTATTTTTCATGCCTGATTTCGCTTCAAAATGAGTCCGCCTTTGCAAAGAGGCAGGAGTTTATCCGATTCCGCTTCATTGTCGAAGCGACTGAACTTCGCCCGACTGAACTGACTGGCCGCATGACATCAGTTGCAATACGCTGCGCTATTGACCCAAGCTATTTAGCATTATTCAATGCCTGACCGAGTCTGGCCATTTGTTGCTTTGGCGCGTTCAAAATTCGCCAGAATGAGGGGAGGGTACAGAAAATCACAAGAAATGATGCGAACGCTGCCGGGAAATGAAACAGTGAAAAGCGGGCAATCAACTACATCATGCACAGGCCGCGACGTATGCCGGAGACACCGTTTTAAGAACACTGGAAAAAACACAGCAAACACACGGTTGGCAGCCCGCCCGCCTGTGCGGGCTGTCTACTTCTGTTTGTCCGGTGTTTTACTGTCTGCCTGATCGCTCTCTTTTTGCCATTTAGCGTAACAGTCCAACCCGCAGAAATGTGCAACATAATCAGATGCTTCAGGAATTTTAGCTTCAGAAAGTGGCACTTCCTTGCGGCAAATATCACATGCGACTGTTTCGACTTCAGGCAACTCTTTATCCTTATTCATCATGCACTCCCTAGTGTTGTTAAATACCTGCGCAGCTTATCGGGGAATAATGGAAGGTGCAAGCAACTTGCAAGGCTCTGCGCACCCTCAAACCAGTTCGCCCCACAGATCATGCGTATCGGAATCGGTAATTCTGACTTCCACCCTGTCGCCCACGTTCAGATGTTGACCGTCGTTGATATACACCTGACCGTCAATTTCCGGCGCATCGGCAAAACTACGCGCAATCGCACCTTCTTCGTCCACCTCGTCCACCAGCACGGTCAGCGTCTTGCCAATTTTTAGCTTGAGCTTTTCTTCGCTGATTTCTTCCTGCAACCACATCAGGCGCGCCAGACGCTCTTCCTGCACTTCGGGCGGCACAGGATCGGGCAATTCGTTGGCCACTGCGCCCTCCACCGGCGAATAGATGAACGCCCCGACCCGATCGAGTTGCGCTTCTTCAATAAAATCAAGCAGTTCCTCGAACTCTTCTTCGGTCTCGCCGGGGAAGCCGACGATGAAGGTGCTGCGCAAGGTGAGTTCAGGGCAAATTTCGCGCCATTGTTTGATGCGCGCCAGCACGTTCTCGCTGCTGCCGGGGCGTTTCATCAGCTTCAAAATGCGCTGATTGGCGTGCTGGAACGGTATATCCAGATAAGGCAAAATTTTACCTTGCGCCATCAACGGGATCACTTCGTCCACATGCGGGTAAGGATAGACGTAATGCAGCCGCACCCATACCCCCAGACTGCCGAGTGCTGCGGCCAGCTCGGTCATGCGCGTCCTGAGCGGTCTGCCGCCCCAGAAGCCGGTGCGGTATTTCACGTCCACGCCGTAGGCGCTGGTGTCCTGCGAGATAACCAGCAATTCCTTAACGCCGGAATCCACCAGACTCTGGGCTTCCGCCATCACTTCACCCACTGGACGGCTGACCAGATCGCCGCGCAGGCTGGGGATAATGCAGAAGGTACAGCGATGGTTGCAGCCTTCGGAAATTTTCAGGTAGGCGTAATGCTTCGGCGTTAAGCGGATGCCTTGCGGGGGAACCAGGTCGGTATAGGGATCGTGCGGTTTGGGCAGATAGTGATGCACCGCCTCCATCACTTCGTCGGTCTGGTGCGGGCCGGTCACGGCGAGCACCTTGGGATGGGCATCCTTGACCACATCGCCCTTCGCGCCCAGGCAACCGGTAACGATCACACGGCCATTTTCCGCCAGCGCCTCGCCAATGGCATCGAGTGACTCTTCCACCGCGCTGTCTATGAAACCGCAGGTATTGACCACCACCAGATCGGCATCCTGATAGGTATCGGAAATCAGATAGCCCTCGGCGCGTAAACGGGTGAGGATGTGCTCGGAATCCACAGTCGCCTTGGGGCAACCCAGTGATACGAAACCGACTTTGGGCACAGGATTGTTCATTCTATAACTTTCTAAATTAAATCAAATAGTTACAACAAGATTAACCAGGAATATGGAGGACACGCCCGCCATGATCAACAACACTTGCTCCAGCGTGTCGCGCAAACGGGTACGTTGATGCAAACCGGGAATCAAATCGGCTACGGCAACATAAATCATGCTGGCTGCTGCCAGCGCCAACAGCGTCGGCACGACATGCTGCACGGACTGCAAGGCGAAATACGCCAGCACGCCGCCGATCAGGGTGGACACGCTGGACAACAGATTCAGCGTCAAGGCTTGCGCACGGCTGTAGCCGGAATGCAGCAGAATCATAAAGTCGCCAACTTCCTGGGGAATTTCGTGGGCGATGATCGCCAGCGCGGTGACCATCCCTAACTGAATATCGGTCATAAAAGCGGCGGCGATAATGACCCCATCCACAAAATTATGAAACGTGTCGCCGACCATAATCATGGTGCCGCTGCGGCCATGTGCGTGGGGTACGGGCGCAGCAACGCTTTCAGGCGGCTCATGTACTTCGCAATGTTCGTGATGACAATGCCGCCACAACAGCAGCTTTTCGAGGGTAAAAAACAGCAGAATACCCGCCAGCACCGTGCCGCTCAGCACCGCCGGATTGGTCGTCAGCTTGATCGCCTCAGGCAAAATATCCAAAAATACCGCGCCCAGCAACGCGCCTATCGCATAGCTCACCAGCGCATTCACCCAATGCGCACGCGCGTTCAGCGCGAACACTGCGGCACACAGCACACTCAGCGCGCCACCGGCAAAGCTGGCCGCAACAATCCACAGCAATACGGTCATGGGAGCCATTCAAATATTCAAGGGCGCGGATTATAACGGATTGCACCGAGCTTCGGATTGCGTTGGCATGCGTTGGCATAAAACCCGCATGGTCTCGCCTGCATGTTAGCACTCACGCCTGTTTTTCTTGTATTGTCTATGCTCATGACCACACTATTGCAATTCACCCCCCTCGAAGCCCGTGTGCTGGGCGTACTCATCGAAAAAGAAAAAACCGTCCCCGACAGCTACCCGCTATCGGCCAACGCCCTGACGCTGGGATGCAACCAGAAAACCGCCCGCGATCCCGTCATGTCAGCCAGAGATGCCGAGGTAATCAGCGCCATTGAAGGGCTGAAAGCACACTCGCTGATCGTCGAATCCAGCGGCGGGCGCGTGATGCGCTATGCCCACAATGCGCGACGCGCATTGAAATTGCCGGAACAATCGGTCGCCCTGCTGGCGATGCTGATGCTGCGCGGCGCGCAGACGGCGGGAGAATTACGCCTCAACTGCGACCGCCTGCACCCCTTCGGCGACATTTCCTCGGTGGACGCATTCCTCGAAGAGCTTGCCGCAGCCGAAACACCCTGGGTCGTCAAACTCGCTAAAGCCCCCGGCTCGCGCGAACACCGCTGGGCACACCTGCTGTGCGGGGCGGTAGATAGTGAAACACTGAATATCGCCTCAAACGCCAGCCCCCCGCATAGCCAATCCGATGAAGTCGCCAGCTTGAAAGCCGAGGTGGCGACACTGAATAAAGAAGTAGCGAGCCTGCGTGCGATTATGGAAAAAATACAGGCACAATTGGGGAGCTAATGCATTGAAATTAACTTAATAAATTCAATATGTTACATAACCAAACAGCAACACGACCGCTTGTTTATTGGCTCGCAAAAACACCTGACTGCGCAGTTGGTTCCCCGCATTGGAAAAAGACACCCCATGGAAAAACGCTTCGAATACTTCGCTCATCTTGCCGTCATGTTTATTCTGGTGGCGGGCTGCTTTCTGGTGCTACGGCCATTCCTCGCGGCGATCATGTTAGCCACCGTGGTGTGCGTCTCGACCTGGCCTGTTTATCGCTGGTTAGTGCGCAAAATGCGGGGCAGTCTAACCTTCGCCGCGCTGACCATGACGCTCTCACTGGCACTGCTGCTTATCTTGCCGCTGGCACTGACCGCATACAGCCTGGCCGACAACATTACCGCGCTATATGACGGGATCAAACAGGCCATTGATGCCGGATACATAGAACCCCCTGGCTGGCTGGGCAAGATACCGATAATCGGCGAATCACTCGATAACTATTGGCAGTTGCTTGCCTCCAGCCGGGCAGAAATGCGGGCTCTGGCAGAACGCTTGCTGGCACCCAGCAAAGATTTTCTGCTGGCGGGTGGCATCCTGCTGGGGCAAGGCGTATTGCAAATGAGTCTGGCCGCTTTCGTCTGCTTTTTCTTCTATCGTGATGGTGAAGCACTGATACGTTTTATCAACGTAGCAATGGATCGAATAGTCGGCACTTCCGCCGCGAAGGTGCTAGACACCATCAGCAATACCGTGCAGGGAGTCATGTACGGGCTACTGGGTACCGGTCTGGCGCAGGGTTTAGTGGCAACCATCGGTTTCGCCATTGCCGGCGTGCCAGCCGCACTGCTGCTAGGATTCACCACTTTTCTGTTTTCCCTGATCCCCATCGGACCGCCTTTAATTTGGGGGAGTGCTGCCCTCTGGCTGTTCTATACCAGTAGCACGGGATGGAGGATATTCATGCTGCTGTGGGGATTTTTCCTGATCAGCGGCGTAGACAACGTGGTCAAACCCCTGCTGATCAGCCGCAGCAGCAACCTGCCCTTTATGCTGATTTTGTTCGGTGTAACAGGAGGGGTAATCGCCTTTGGCTTCGTCGGCGTTTTCATCGGTCCCACCCTGCTGGCCGTCGGATTCAGCCTGATTCAGGAGTGGCAGACCCGCGCCAGCAAGGCTTGAAAAAAACCGGCATCATTTCAGGCTTGGGATAATCGCGAGCGGCTTAAACCCATTAACCGCTTATTCCAGCCAGATAAACGTGCCTTGTCGTCCGGTGATACCGTCGCGGCGGTAGGAGAAGAACTGTTCGGGTTCGCTGTAGGTGCAGCGATCTCCGCCATAAATTTCGGTGATACCCAGCGCGCGCAGTCGTAACCTCGCCAGCGCGTAGAGGTCGGCCAGATATTTGCTACCCTCTCCTGATCCCTGCGCGGGTACAGGCGTAAAGGCGGCAGTGGCTTCCGGGTCGGCGGCGACGAATTCCGCACGGACTTCTGCGCCGACTTCAAAGGCGGCCTGACTAATCGCGGGTCCTAGCCAGGCCAGCATCGTTGACGGAGGTACGCCCATGGCGCTGACCGCAGCCTCGATGACACCTGCCGCCAACCCCTTCCATCCGGCATGTACCGCGCCGACCACGCTGCCCGCTTTGTCGCACAACAACACGGGCAGGCAATCCGCCGTCATCACCACGCAAACCGAACTGCCGCGCCGCGCGATGCAGGCATCGGCCACCGTGCGACAGCTTGCCCAATCGGCATCCGCCACCGCTGTGCCATGCACCTGTTCCAGCCACACCGGCTCACTGGGCAACAAGGTGTTGAGCGAGTGGCGGTTGCGCGCCACCGCCAGCGGCGCATCACCGACATGCTGGCCCAGGTTTAGGCTGCTATATGGGGCAAGACTGACTCCGCCCCGCCGCGTAGTCTGCAACGCCCTGACATGCGCGGGTGCTGGCCAGTCGGGAATAAAACAGTCATTGCGCATATTCACCGCCCTCTCCCCTCTTACGCCTGCGAGAGGGGGGTAATGGCCGCTCGGATTTGTTGCAGCAACCGCCGCATATCCTCGGGCATCGCTACCTGCCATTCCATCCGCTCGCCGCTGACCGGATGATCCAGCGCAAGCTGGGTGGCGTGCAATGCCTGACGCGGGAATTGGGTCAGCAGGTCGCGCAACTCCATCACGCATTTCTGCGCACCGCTGCGGTACACGCTGTCGCCGACCAGCGGATGCTTGAGGTAAGTCAAATGCACGCGTATCTGGTGGGTACGCCCGGTCTCCAGGCTGCAACGCAGCAGCGTACAACTGGGAAAGGCAGCTTCAATTTTGTAATGCGTCAGCGCAGGTTTACCGGTTTCAATCACTGCCATTTTGACGCGTTGCGAAGGATGGCGGCCTATCGGTTCATCCACATAGCCGCCGTGCCGCAACTCGCCATGCACCAAGGCGATGTATTCGCGTTTGACACTGCGCGCTTGCAACTGGCGCACCAGATGGGTTTGTGCGACCAGCGTCTTGGCCACCACCAGCAAACCGCTGGTATCTTTGTCAAGGCGATGCACAATGCCGGCGCGCGGCACTTCTGCCAGTTGCGGCGCATGGTGCAGCAGCGCGTTCAACAGCGTGCCTTGCCAGTTGCCACTGCCGGGGTGTACCACCAGTCCCACCGGTTTGTTGATGACCAATAAGGTGTCGTCTTCGTAAACAATGTCGAGCGGAATATCTTCTGCCAGATAGGGCTGCTCGGCAGGATGCATCTGCGGCAACACTTCCAGCTTTTCGCCGCCCCATACTTTGGCTTTGGAAAGGGCGGGCGCTCCCTCCAGCAAAACTTGCTGTTGGGCGACCCATTCCTGGAGGCGGCTGCGCGAATATTCGGGCAACAATTTGGCCAACGCCTGATCGAGGCGCAGACCGGCACAATCGGATGGCACAACAAAATGGATTACATCGTCGGCGGGCGTGTTTGCGTTATAATCGCGCAAATTTTTTTCGGGTTCTGTCATGCGCCACATTTTAGCCGTATTTCTGCTGCTTACGTTAACTGCTTGTAGCTTGTTTACCCCCTTACCGGACGGTACGGAGCAAACGGTACAACTCCCAGCCGCCGAACTCTACCGTCAGGCCAAGGCTGAATTGGACGATGGCAACTACAGCAGCGCAATTAAACTTTACGAAACGCTCCAGTCGCGCTACCCATACGGACGCTACGCGCAACAGTCCATGCTGGAAATGGCCTATGCCTATTACCGCACGGATGAACCTGATCCGGCGATTGCCACAGCGAACCGTTTTATCAAGCAATTTCCGAACAACCCGCATGTTGACTACGCCTACTATGTCAAGGGTCTGGCTAATTTCAAGGGTGAAATGAGCGTGCTGGCCACGATTGGCGGACAAGACCCAACCGAACGTGACCCGCAGGGGCCAAAAGATGCTTTCAACGCTTTCAATGAGCTGGTAACCCGCTTCCCTGGTAGCAAATACACGCCCGACACCAGGATTCGCATGCGCTATCTGGTCAACACCCTCGCTAAACATGAACTGCATATTGCCCGATACTATCTGCGCCGTGGCGCACACATCGCCGCAGTAAACCGTGCGCAAGGCATCCTCTCACAGTACCCGAACAGTTCTTCAACCCACGAGGCACTGGCAGTCATGGTGCAAGGTTACGATGCGATGGGGATGACCGAACTGCGCGACGATGCACGACGTGTTCTGGCGAACAATTCCGCAGCTGCTGTGTCGAGCGACTCCGATTTGAGCAAACCCTCCTGGTGGCAATTCTGGAAATGAAATTCTGTTCCGCATGTGGGGCCGCCGTAGCGCTGCGCATCCCTGATGACGACAGTCGCCCCCGGCACGTCTGCACCGCCTGCGGCACGATCCATTACCAGAACCCCAACATGGTGATAGGTTCTCTCCCCGAATGGAAAGACAAAATACTGCTGTGCCGCCGCGCTATCGAGCCTCGCCTCGGCCTGTGGACCTTGCCCGGCGGCTTTATGGAGAATGGCGAAAGCACGACACAAGCGGCGATTCGCGAGACACTCGAAGAAGCCAACGCGCGCATCGAAATCGGCGAGCTGTATTCGATGTATAGCCTGCCCTATATCAATCAGGTACACCTGCTGTTCCGCGCCCGGCTGCTCGACCTCGATTTCAGTCCCGGCATCGAAAGCCTGGAAGTCAGGCTCTTTGGCGAAGCCGAAATCCCCTGGGATGAAATCGCCTTCCGCCCGATACGTTTCAGCCTGGAACATTTCTTTGCCGAACGTAAACAAGGCCAATTTAACCTGCATGTAGGCGAACTGCCTCCCACCGCATATCCCATTTAACGTAAAACTCGCGCAGCGATTCGTTTGCCTCCTCGCCCGCTTGCGGGAGAGGATTGAGGAGAGGGGAACGGGCATGAAGAGTTTCATCATCAGGGGTGGTGACTTTTCCATGTCCGTTAGAGAGCTTTGCCGAAACAGCCGCAAACCCTATATAATCCCGCACAACTTACTGCGTCGAGACACAACATGAACCCCATCCGCACCCTCCTGATAGTCGCAGCCATTTCACTGACGGGCTGCGCCGCAACGCATACGAATAACCCCGCCGATCCATTCGAGTCATTCAACCGTGGCGTGTATCAGTTCAATGACAGCGTGGATAAAGTCGTTACCAAACCGCTGGCAAAAGGCTACAACGCCGTGGTACCCGCATTTGGCAAACAGTTGGTAAGCAATTTTTTCTCCAATCTTGACGATGTGATCGTTACCGCCAATGACTTGCTGCAATTCAAATTTGCCCAGGCGGTATCGGACGGTTCGCGCTTCTTGATTAACTCGACCTTCGGCGTGGTCGGCCTGCTGGATATCGCGTCCAGACTGGAAAAACACAACGAAGATTTTGGTCAAACCATGGGATATTGGGGCGTGCAGAGCGGACCCTACCTGATGCTGCCGATACTGGGACCCAGTTCAGTCCGCGATGGGGTTGGCAGTCTCGGTGACGGGCAAGTCAGCCTGATCAGCAATACCTCACATGTCCGCACGCGCAACCAGATGTACCTGACCAAAGGCATCAATCGCCGCGCTCATCTGTTGACTGAAGAAACCGTGCTGGACGGTGCCATGATAGACCGCTACTCCTTCATCCGTGACGCTTACCTGCAACGGCGTCAGAGTTTGGTGTACGACGGCAACCCACCACAGCAAAGCGATGACGACGAAGACACGAATTTTGAATATCAACCTGAGACACCCGCACCCGCCGCGCCTGCGCCGGAGCCCGCCCCAGCAAAACCCACGAGTGAAAATACCGGCGATACTAACGTTGCGCCCGTTACCGCATCGCAGCCCGCCCCCGGATTGGCAGTACCTGTGGCAATCAACACCAGCCAGAATATACAATCGAATGTTTACGAGGCTGGGGTTTACAAGATTTGGCTGGCGCAACACTGACTACCCGCAATTTGTCACCGGCCTTCAGGCCGGTGGCTTTAAGCGGGGAGGGGTTTGCATTCCCTCCCCCTACGCACCCTTAAACCCCGCACTAAAGGGCGGGGGGCTTGTTCCGGCCTGAGCCCGCTAGGGGCTTGCCAGCCAACATGTCGCCTGACGGCTCGTGTTGCTGAATGCAAGGCAGGGGTTTCAAACCGATAAGAAATGAGGATAAACCAAACAATGCTCGCAAAAAGGCCAGGGTTATTAACCTGGCCTTTTTGTTGCTTAAAGGATAATTTTCTGAAATTCTCGGCAAATCTGTGTAATCTTCGTACCTGCTAAATGGATTGAACGAGTTTTTCCATTCCACTACGGATAAAGCCATTGATCCTGGGAAAAACTGTTGGAATGGACGTGGGTACGAATTTATTCGTACATTCATCGCGTTATGTGCGAATAAATTCGCACCCACAAACCCTGTTTAACCTCATGAAATTATTGGTAAACTTCAGTTAACTGCCGGATTCAGGTTGATGGAACGTATCACCAAAAAATTATCAGAACAACGAACCGCCCGACTGGTTATAGAACCGGCTGGGAGGCCTCGGCTTCCCGGCGACACATCAAGTATCAAAAACGCCTCGTCCATTAGAGTGAGTTGTACCGGGGCTTGGGTCATGCAGGAAATCGAGCAACTCAACCAACAGCTAAAACTGACAGTCTGGCTAGCTAACGGCAACCTGATCTTCGACTGCACGGCACTTACTGCGCTGGACACGACTGGTGCATGGTTGTTGCAGCAGACCATCCAATCCCTACAGCAGCACGGACACGCGGTCACGCTAAATGGGCTAAAACCGGAATTCCACACCTTGCTGCAACTCGTCAGTTACAGCGTAAACACGCCGAACACGCCTGCCCCACCCCAGCCGAATCTGCTCACTCGCATCGGTCGGCGTGCCTGGTACAGCATGATTCGTGTATCGGAAATGCTGGTATTTATCGGCGAAACCGCCATCGTATTGTGGCATTCCCTGCTCCAGCCGCGCCGCATCCGCTGGCGCGCCATCTTGCACAATCTGCAATCAGCGGGATTTGAAGCCCTGCCGATCGTCGGGCTGCTGTCTTTTTTGATGGGCTTGGTGATTTCCTACCAGGGCGCTGACCAGTTGCAACGTTTCGGAGCGAATATCTTCATCGCCGATCTGGTGGGGCTTTCCATGCTGCGCGAACTCTCCCCGCTGTTGACCGCCATCATCGTCGCCGGGCGCTCCGGTTCCGCCTACGCCGCACAGATCGGCACGATGAAAGTTACCGAGGAAATAGATGCGCTGCGCACCATCGGTGTCGGTCCGACCGAGTTGCTGGTGATACCCAAGTTGCTGGCGCTGGTCATCGCCCTGCCGCTGCTCACGGTGTATGCCGATGTCGCCGGACTATTCGGCGGCATGATCATGGCGAGTTCAAAACTGGATGTCAGCTTTACCGTTTTTCTGGATCGCCTCACCGATGCGGTCAGCCTGTCATCCTTTCTGACGGGTGTCGGCAAAGCGCCAGTATTTGCCGCCATCATCGCGCTGGTCGGCTGTCATCAGGGCTTTCAGGTCACCGGCAGCGCCGACAGTGTCGGGCGGCAAACCACCGTGAGCGTGGTTCACTCCATTTTTCTGGTGATCTTGGCAGATGCCATTTTTTCCATAATATTCAATTGGTTGAAAATATGAGTCCGCCATCTGCCCAAGCCGTCATAGACATCCGCAACCTGTATAGCCGGTTCGGACAGAATGTGGTGCATGACGATATCAGCCTGACCGTGCAACCCCGGGAGATTTTCGCGCTGGTGGGGGGCAGCGGCTGTGGCAAGTCCACGCTGCTGCGCACCATCCTGCTGCTGCAAAAACCGCTGTCGGGTTCGATCAAGGTATTCGGGCGGGAGGTGATCGGCCTGAACGACGAACAAGCCCTGCCCCTGCGCCGCCGCTTCGGGGTGATGTTCGAGCGCGGCGCGCTGTTCAGTTCCATGACGGTCGCCGAAAATGTCGGCATGGTGTTGCGCGAACACACGCAACTCGGCCCAGAGTTAATCGCCAAGGTCGCCGCGCTGAAAATCGCGCTGACCGGTTTACCCGCCGATGCGGGCGGCAAATATCCCAGCGAACTGAGCGGTGGAATGCGCAAACGCGCGGCTCTGGCACGCGCCATCGCGCTCGACCCGGAACTGCTTTTTCTCGACGAACCCACCGCCGGCCTCGATCCGCTCAGCGCCAGCGGCATAGACGAACTGGTGAAGGGCTTGCGCGATGCGCTGGGATTGACCATTATGCTGGTCACGCATGATCTCGACCTGCTGTGGCGAGTGGCAGACCGGGTCGCCGTGCTGGGTGAGGGGCATATTCTGGGCGTAGGTACGATGACGGAGCTATCAAAGATGGAACACCCGATCATCCGGGAATACTTTTACGGACCGCGCGGACGGGCGGCGAGCGAACAGGCAGAGGAAGCGTCTAGGCAATGGAAGAGAAAGTAAATTTTGCAGTGGTCGGCGTTTTTGTCTTGCTGCTGGGTGCTGCCCTGATAGGCGGTGTGCTGTGGTTTTCCAGCGGAAAATCCTACAATCAGGTTTACGACATTTACCAGACTTACATGAGCGAATCCGTTTCCGGCCTCAACCTCAATGCGCCCGTGCGTTACCGGGGAGTCGAGGTGGGACAGGTGCAGGAAATCAGGCTCGCACCGGGCAATGTCGAGCAAGTGCAACTGACCCTGGGCATCCTGCGCGGTACACCCATCAAGGCGGACACGATAGCCTTGCTCCAGACGCACGGCTTGACCGGCATTACCTTTGTCGAACTGAGCGGCGGCAGTCACGATGGCCTCACGCTGCAAGCCAAGGAAGGCGAGCGATACCCCATCATTCAATCCGGTCCCTCGCTCATCACCCGACTGGATACTTCAGTCACCGCCTTGCTCGGCAATCTCAACCGCACCAGCCAAAACATCAACACCTTGCTGGATGCAGATAACCGCAAAGCGATTAAAAACACCTTAAAAGATGTCGAATCCCTGTCTCACACATTGGCGGCACGGCAGGCAGAAATTGATTCCAGCCTGAAAAATGCGGCGCAAACGCTGGACAATACGGCGCGCTTCAGCGGCGAACTGCCCCAACTCGCGCAGCGCATCCAACACAGCACAGCAACGTTTGACCGCATGTCAGACGAGCTGACGCGGGCAGCCACCAGCACCCGCACCGCAATGGATGGCACCCGGCAATTCACCAGCGAAACACTCCCGGAAATTCACCAACTGGTGCTCGAATTGCACGATTTGACCCAGTCCTTGCAACGCGTCAGCGGAGAATTGGAACAGAATCCAAGCGCCTTGCTGTATGGCAAATCCGCTGCCAAACGCGGCCCCGGAGAATGAACATGAAGCATGGAGAATCAACATGAAGATGGCTCTGTCTTGCTGGATGACTTTCGCAATCGCCCTGCTGCTGGGGGGGTGCAGCGCCTTGCAGCCGCCCAAGGTGGCAAACACCCATTTCTACACGCTGGATGCAATCTCCGCCATTAACCCCGTCCAACAAAAAATTCCACAGGTACTGGCGATCAGTATGCCGGGCGCACGACCGGGCTTTGACACCCCGCAAATCGCCTATCAGCGCCAGCCGCTGGAACTGGAATATTTCGCTACCCAGCGCTGGGTGGATACACCCGCCAAGATGTTAAGACCGTTATTGGTACAAACGCTTGAACCCGTTTTTCAGGCGGTTATAGCGGCTCCTGGCAGTATTCATGCCGACCTCAGGCTGGATACCGAGCTGATCCGGCTGCAACAAGACTTCTCGCTTCAGCCCAGCCTGATACACCTTATGCTTCGTGTGCAGTTAATTGATTTAAAAGATAAAAATGTTATATCCACCAAGCTGTTCGACGTAACTGAAACGGCGGCTTCCGAAGATGCTTACGGCGGAGTGGTCGCAGCCAACCGTGCCTTGCTGCGGGTGTTGGAACAATTGCCGGAATTTTGCCGAAAAGCGTCTTCCCGCCAATGAAAAAGCGCGCCAACGGGGTGTAATATACCGCTGCATCAGTTGGTTTATTGGCTATTTAACTCAATATTTCAGGAGAATTATCATGGACAACAAGACAGACAACACGCACAACATTGCCGCACTGGAATCCGAAGTACGCGCTGCCGTCGAGCAGGGGCATGACGTGCAGGAAACGGTACGCCAGCTGACGTTGCGCAAGATCAGCGCACGCTCGCTGGACATCGAATCCCTGCGCCAGATCACCCTTGCGGTGGTGCGTGGCGCACGCGCCGGGGCGCAGAAGGAATTGAGTAAATCGGCGGCACAGGCCAGCATTGCCAAAGCCCAGCTCAAACAGGCTATCACCGGACTGGATGTCGCGCTGGCACAGTTCGCCGAAGCCACCAAACTTGCTTTGCAAGAAGCCGCCGGACGGGCGCAACGCTATTCCAGCGAAGACCTCTCCCGCACCCGCGCCGACCTTGAAACACTGGAAACAATCTTTCTGGAAACGCTGCAAGCCTCGGCATCCAGCAGTAAGGACGCGGCGGGGGATATTCTGCATGACCTTGCCGCCCATAGCCGCACCCATGGTTCCGCCGTGGGCGCGCAACTGCAAGAAACGCTGTCCGTCATCACCCACCAATTGGCGACGACGGGACGCAGCCAGGTTGCAGCAGGGCTGCATTTGGCGAAAGCCACGTCTGATCTAGTGCGCCAGATTGCCGCCGGGGTACTCACTGGCCTTGCCGACCATGTCACGCCAGGCTCATCAAAAGAAAAGGAAAACTGATGCTTTGGCAGGCCATGATGGCAGTGCGAGACATTTCGCGTCTACATGACATTGCCAGCATCCTGATACGCTACGGCTTTGGCGACATCCTGAGCCGCATGGGACTGTCCAATGCGCTGGAAAAAGCTGGCAAGGCGCTACACCACAGTGATGCAGAGGAATACGCTCACCTTGCGCCGCCTGTCAGGGTGCGCCGTGCGCTGGAAGAAATGGGGCCGACTTTCGTCAAACTTGGCCAGGTACTCGCCACTCGGGTGGATTTGTTTGAACCGGAGTGGATTGCCGAATTCAGCAAACTCCAGGACAGCGCCCCCCCGGTTCCTTACGCTGCCGTGCATCAGCAACTCTGCGAGGACTTGGGCGCACCGCCCGAAGAAATATTCGCCGCATTCAATCCAGAACCCATCGCGGCAGCCTCCATTGCACAGGTTTACCGCGCCCGACTCACGGACGGCAGCGAAGTTGTGGTCAAAGTGCGTCGCCCCGGCATCCGTCCTATCATCGAATCCGACTTGCGCTGGCTGGTGCGACTGTCTGAACTTGCCGAAACGGAAAACCCCGAATTACGCAGCTTTTGTCCGCAGCAAGTAATCAGCCAGTTTGCCCAGTCGCTGCGCCGCGAACTCAATTTTTCTGTCGAATGCCGCAATGCCGAACATATCGCGGAAAATTTTGCCCATTATTCCGATGAAGATCAGCCAGGCAGCCTGCCCCCCGACTTGCTCCCTGCCCCACCCATCATCGTCATCCCGCACGTTTATTGGCAGTGGACGGGCGAGCGGGTGTGCGTTCAGGAATATATAGACGGCATTCCGGGGCGCAAACTTCAGGACGTTGACAAGGCCGGGCTGAATCGCAAAATCCTCGCCCGGCGCGGCTCGCGTGCCGTGTTGAAAATGATTGTCGAGGACGGTTTTTTTCACGCTGACCCGCACCCCGGCAACGTATTCTATTTACCCGGCAACCGCATCGCCTTCATTGACTTTGGCATGGTAGGCAGGCTGACCGAAGCGCGCCGCGAACAAATGATCAGCCTGTTGCTGGGGCTGGTTAAACACGAGTCCAAACGGGTACTCGACGTGATGCTCGACTGGACAGGCGACAGTGTGACGGACGAGGCCGGGCTGCAACTGGAGCTTCAGACCTTCGTTGACCAATACCACGGCTTGCCGCTCAAACAACTCAGCCTGGGCAACATGCTCTCCGACATGGTAGCCATTCTGCGCCAACACAGGTTGCTCCTGCCCGCCGATCTGGCGCTGCTGGTCAAATCCTTCATATCGCTGGAAGGCATGGGGCGTGAACTCGACCCGGATTTTGACATCGCCAGCGAGGCGATGCCCATGCTGGAACAGGCATTGCGCACACGTTACTCCCCCTCGGCAATCCTCAAACGCGGTGGGCGCTCGCTCGGCGAAGCTTTGTCACTGATTGCGGGCCTGCCTCACGACCTGTCACAACTGCTGCGCGCCGCGCGCCGTGGGCGGCTGGAAATCCACATCGAAATCGCCCACCTCAAACATGTCGGCAACCAACTGGACGGTGCAGTCAACCGGCTGGCCTTGGGCTTGATCGTTGCCGCGCTGATTGTCGGCTCTTCCATCGTGATGACCGTGGATGGCCTGCACTGGCTGGGAATGTTCGGTTTCCTCTGCGCCAGCCTGAGCGGGCTGTGGCTGCTGCTCTCGATATGGAAAAGCAACCACGCCGACCGGGACTAAAAAAGCCCTTCCGGCGCAGACAGAAATTGCTTAAATTATCATATAAATCAATAACTAACGTCCATTTCGCAAAGCCTCGATACGTTCTTCGAGCGGCGGATGGGTCATGAACAGCCGACTGAAACCCCCGCTACCGGAAATGCCCGAGGCCGCCATCTGCTTGGGCAAGGAAGCCTGTTCGTGATTGCCTTTCAGCTTTTCCAGCGCGGCGATCATCTTGTTGCGCCCGGCAAGCGAGGCACCGCCCGCATCGGCGCGGAATTCGCGCTGGCGTGAAAACCACATCACGATAATGCTGGCCAGCACGCCCAATACCAGTTGCGCGACGATTTCCGCCACGAATGAACCGATGCCGGGGCCGCGCTCTTCGCCCTCCTTGCGCAGCAAAGAGTCCACGAAGATGCCGAACAGCTTGGAGAAGAACACCACGAAAGTGTTCACCACGCCCTGGATCAGCGCCAGCGTCACCATATCGCCATTGGCGACGTGGCTGATTTCGTGCGCCAGCACCGCTTCCGCCTCGTCGCGGCTCATGCTGTGCAACAGACCGGTGCTGACGGCGACCAATGCGGCATTTTTGTTCCAGCCGGTGGCAAACGCGTTCACATCCGGCGCGTCATAAATCGCCACTTCCGGCAATCCAATACCGGCAGCGTGTGCCTGACGAGTCACCGTTTCGACCAGCCAGCGTTCGGTCGGATCGGACGGCGTTTCGATGACTTGCGCATTCACCATACGCTTGGCCGACCACTTGGACATAAACAACGAAATGATCGAACCGGCA
>PEUR01000064.1 GCA_002780675.1 Gallionellales bacterium CG03_land_8_20_14_0_80_55_15
CCTGTTTTCAAGTCAAATTGACTAACGCCCGCTTGCGCTTTGATCGCCGGGTCGGTGCCAGCGTTTTTAGCAACATTCAGCCTGTTCTCTGGATTGATCAGCAGCATCGCAGTCAGGGTGAGCGCCGTTGTATTGGTTGAAGGCAGTTCTTCGTGATCGGCGCGACCGGACTTTTCGTCAGTCGTTTTTTGTGACGGTAAGGGCTGTGCGTCTGTCGGAGGGGGGGCAGACGCACTATTGGTATCTGCCATTTGTTGTGACAGCAGTGCTGCGAATGCATCGGGCTTTTGCTCGTCCGGTTTATTTTGTGCCGTGTGATGTGCTGAAATAGCCGAGGTGTCGTTGCGCGTGCCTGCGAATGTTGAGGGGGAGGTTGAAGCGGATTTCGCTGGTGCGGCTTGCGGGGCGATGCTGATTGCTTGACTTAACATGATATTGCTCCCTGTTTGTGAGGGGGATCGCCTCACCTTTCATGAATCGTTTGTTCTGAAACCCTTTTTTAGTCCCTGAGAAAAACGAAACTAAGCAAATAAATCCAAAGGTTAAATATAGGGTGCGATGCACCCGTCAGGCGATCAGGTTAATCGAGATAGGTATTTGAATTTGTTTATTTTTTTTGTTGGAAATGCTTTTCATTGGTTTATTTGTCCTGCGTCTTGTAGGCGACAAATCTCCCGGTATGCTCGTCCATTGCGCGTTGTTCTTGCTTGGCTTCAATCTTGTGTTGTTCTTCGACATGGCGCTGTTGCAAGGTGTCGAAGGACTTTAACTTGCGCTGGGTAGTGCTGAATTCGCCGCGTCCTCTTAGCGTAGATAATTTGCTTTGTTCGACTGCATTGCTTTGTTGGACAATGGCGGCATCCAGCTTGTAGATGAATTCCTGAAAATTGCGCAACAGGGCAGGATCCATGCCTTGCTTGCTGGCAGCTTGCAGGCGATCCTGATAATCCCTGCGATATTGCTGTAACACCTCCAGTTTGGTTTGCGTGTCATGTTGTTGCTTGTTGAGCTGGCCGAGTTTGCGTGTGGCGGAGTCATTTCTCATACTCGCCAAATCCAGCAAGGGTTGCAAATGAAAGGTTTTGTTCATGTCAAGTCACGTTAATGTGCGGGTTCAAATAAAGCGGCCAGTTGCGCGATACTGGCATCATAGCTTTCCCTTTGATTCATGCCCTGTTTGAGAAATTGTTCCATGCGCGGGTAAATTTTGATCGCTTCGTCCAGTAGGGGATCGCTGCCGCTAATATAAGCGCCGACGCTTATCAAGTCGCGGTTGCGCTGGTAATGCGCATACATATGTTTGAAGCGTTGCACCAGCGAGGCGTGTTCGGGGGTGGCCAGATGCGACATCACGCGGCTGATCGAGGCTTCGATGTCTATGGCGGGGTAATGTCCCTGTTCCACCAGGCGTCGTGACAGCACGATGTGGCCGTCCAGAATGGCGCGCGCGCTGTCGGCAATCGGGTCTTGCTGGTCGTCACCCTCGGTCAGCACGGTATAAAAAGCGGTGATCGAACCACTGCCTTCCAGCCCGTTGCCGGCGCGTTCCACCAGTTGCGGCAGTTTGGCGAACACGGAAGGCGGATAGCCTTTGGTCACGGGGGGTTCGCCGACCGCCAGCGCGATTTCGCGTTGTGCCATCGCGTAACGCGTCAGTGAGTCCATGATTAACAACACATTTTTTCCCTGGTCGCGGAAGTATTCGGCGATGGTGGTGGCGTAGGCCGAACCCTGCATACGCATCAGTGGCGAAGTGTCGGCGGGTGTCGCCACGACCACTGAGCGCGCCATGCCTTCAGGACCTAGAATATCGTTGATGAATTCCTTCACTTCGCGCCCCCGTTCGCCGATCAGTCCGACCACGGTGACATCGGCGCTGGTGTAGCGCGCCATCATGCCGAGCAGCACGCTTTTACCCACGCCGCTACCGGCGAACAGCCCCATGCGCTGTCCGCGTCCTACGGAGAGCAGACTGTTGATGGCGCGCACCCCGACATCCAGCGGGGTATCAATCGAGGCGCGTTCCAGTGGGTTGAAAGGGCGGCTTTGCAGCGGGGCGCTGGCGGTTTCCAGCAAAGGCCCCAGTTGATCGAGCGGTTTGCCCGCGCCATCCAATACGCGACCCAGCAGCATATCGCCTACCGGCAGATGCTTGGCGCGGTCAGACAGGCGGCGGCGCAGCGGTTTGCGTTTGCCGCCGAGTTTCAGGACATGCGCCGGTTCTAGCGGCATGACATGCGCACCGGGAATCAGACCATACAAATCATTTTCCGGCATCAAAAAAAGTTTTTCGCCGGAGAATCCGACGACTTCCGCCTCAACCGTAGTCCGTTCCAGGCGTATCGCGCAAGTGCTGCCCACCGGCATTTGCAATCCGACCGCCTCCATAACCAGACCCGTCACCTTGGTCAGATGCCCGACGATAGGCATGGGATTACAGTCGCCCACATATTCCTGTCCTTCGGCGAGAAATTCCTGCCAGCGCAGACTGTGTGGGGAGGGGGTGGGAGAATCGGCTATCGAGGCTTGTGCTAGATCATCCACGATGTGTCCTGCCCGATGGATTCCACGACGTGTTTCCAGCGTGTCGCATTGCTGGCATCAACATTGCTGTGGGCGGTTTCGACACGGCATCCGCCGCGCTCGATTTGTTCGTCGGTAAATAGCTGCCAGCCGGATTGAGCCAGTTGCTCACCCATCTGTTCGCGCACCAGTGCGGCATCATCAGGGTGTAACACTAAATGTGCGTTCTGGTTAAAGTGCGGCAAGCTGGCGATAGCCGTGCTGACGATTTTTAAAATAATTTCGGGTTTGGTCTGTAAGGTTGCCAGCACCATTTTGCGGGCGATTTCCAATGACAAATCGAGTAAAGACTGCGCTATTTGTTCATCAATCTGGTTGAGCGCCATTTGCAGATTGTCCAGCAAGGTTTGCAACTGCGCCGTATTGAGTTGCGCCTGGGCTATCCCCTCCGCGTAGCCCGCTTGTTGACCTTCCGCGTAACTTGTTTCGCGAGCCTGTTGCAGGGTGGCTTGCAATTCGGCGGCGGCGTGTTGGCGGGCGAGCAACTGTTCAGCCGAGGGTTGTTCGGCAGGATGCTTTTGATTGACCGCATCCAGCCGTTCGGTATTGCTTTGCGCGGCGGGCATTGCATCGGGCTTTGCGTCGAAGGATGCCAGTTCCCAGCGTTGATAGGCCGTGAGTTGTTCCTTGGCAAGACCAGCCGTTTGCACCTTGCCAGGTTTGGCAAATACCGCTTGGGAAAATAGTGGATCAGACATATGCGTCGTCTCCCTTGCCGCTCAGTGCGATTTGCCCTTCATCAGATAACCTCTTGACAACTTTGAGGATTTCCTTCTGGTTGGCTTCGACATCGCTGAGTTTTACCGGTCCTTTTGATTCGAGGTCTTCGCGCATCATCTCGGCAGCACGGGAGGACATATTCTTGAATATTTTCTCGCGCAGTTCTTCGCTCGCGCCTTTCAGCGCAAAGATCAGTGCTTCGGATTGCACTTCGCGCAGAATGAGCTGAATACCCCGGTCATCCACATCCAAAACATTCTCGAAGACAAACATCTTGTCTTCGATTTTTTGCGCCAGTTCGGGATCAAAACTGCGCACGTTCTCGATCATTTCGGCTTCCAGCGTACCCCCCATAAAGTTGAGAATATCGGCTGCCGTGCTTACCCCGCCACGCAGCGATTTCTTGCCTTTACCGCCGCCGCTGAGTAATTTGCCAAGCACATCATTCAGTTCGCGCAAGGCGACCGGTTGTACGCCATCCAGGGTGGAAATGCGCAGTAGCGCGTCATTGCGCGTCCGTTCATTGAGCATCTTCAGGATGGCAGCAGCTTGATCTGCCTCCAGATGAACCAAAATAGTCGCGATAATTTGCGGGTGTTCGTTGCCTATCATTTCGGCGACAGCGCCAGGATCCATCCATTTCAGGCTTTCGATGCCGCTGGTATCGGTGCTGTGCATGATGCGATCCAACATGCCGGAAGCTTTGTCATCCCCCAGCGCCTTGGTCAGCATGTTGCGGATATAGTTGTTGGAGTCCATGCCGATGGTGGTTTTTTCTGCGGCTGCCACCAGAAAATTGTGGAACACCAGGGCAATCTGGTCACGGCTGAGGTTGGTCAGTTCGACCATCGCCATGCTGATTTTCTGCACCTCTTTAGGCCCCAGGTATTTGAGCACTTCGGCGGCCTCGTTTTCGCCCAGTGTCAACAGGAAGATCGCGCTGTCTTGAATACCGTCACTCATCGCCGTTCACCCAGTCTCTGATTACGCTTGCTACGATTTTCGGATCGCGCTGGGCAATCTGCCGCGCGATTTTGAGATTTTTTTCATAGGGCTCGACAGGGGGAGTGTATTCTCCGGTCTCCTTGTCGAAGCCCGCCGTCGCCTCTTCCTCAGCCCTTTCTTGTTCACTCTCTGTCATGCCTTCCAGCCCTTCCTCAGGCAAATCCGATTCAGGGTTGAGGCCATCGTTATCTGCCTTGCCGGCTGATTTTTCTTTTTCCGTTTTGGCTGGGTGCAAGGGGCGGAATGCCGGTCTGATAATGCCGAACACCACGATCAGCATGACCAGCGTGATGATCAGATATTTGGCAATCAACTGCGCCAGTTCTACCATTTCCGGTTGTTTCCATAGCGGGATGGCTTCCGCTACGGTTTCAGTATTATTGAATGCTGCATTTTGTACATTAAGACTGTCGCCACGATTGGAATCGAAACCGACCGCATCCTTGACGAGATTGTTGATCTGGGATTTTTCTGCGTCGGTCAGCGGAACCACGCTGACCTTGCCTTTGGCATCGGTGACTTTGCGGTTGTTGACCACCACGGCAACGGATAAACGCTTGATCATGCCGACGGGTAACTGGGTATGGCTGATAGTGCGATCCACTTCGTAATTGACCGTGCTCTCCTTGTGCAGGTTGTCAATTTTGGCATCGCTGGCTATTTGCGTGCCGCCAGGTGTCGTTACGATGGGAGCCGTTGCGGGAGCCGGGGGTTGGTTGGTCAATGCGCCGGGCACACCGCCGGGATTCAGACCCGAGCCGTTTAATGTTTCCAGATTCTGCTGGCTGCGGATCGTGCCATCAGCCGGATTCTGGTTGGGCTTGTAGGTTTCTGCGGTCTGCTCGGTGCGCGAGAAGTCAATATTGGCAGTGACTTGTGCATGGACATTATTTTCGCCGACCAGAGGGGTAAGAATGTTTTCGATGCGCTGGATGTAATTTTGCTCAATTTGTTGCACATATTTGAGCTGTTTGGCATCCAGGCCGATTCCTCCCTCTTCCTGGATTGCACTCAACAGCGAGCCATCCTGATCCACCACGGTGACATTTTTGGCTGACATTTCCGGGACACTGCTGGAAATCAAATGAATAATCGCGCTGACCTGCGCGGTATCCAGCAGGCGGCCACCGCGTAGTGTCAGCACCACGGAGGCGCTGGGTTTCTGCTGTTCCTTGACGAATACGCTGGGCTTGGGGATGGCCAGATGAACGCGTGCGCTGGCGACTGCACTGATACTCTGCACGGATCGCGCCAACTCGCCTTCCATGGCGCGTTGGTAATTGACTTGCTCGGCAAATTGCGTAATGCCGAATTTCTGATTTTCCATCAGCTCGAAGCCGACTGTGCCGCCTTTTGGCAAGCCTTGTGCAGCCAGTTTCAGACGGGTTTCATGGATTCGGTTGGCGGGAATCATCAAGGCGCCACCGCCTTCGGTAAATTTGTAAGGAATGTTGAGTTGTTGCAGGGATTCGATAATGGCACCGCCATCCCGGTCAGATAGATTGCTGTAAAGCACGCGGTAGTCCGGGGTTTGCCCCCACATCCATGAGCCTATAAGCAGTGAAATCAATGCCGCAATACCGACCGCCAGCCCCATTTTTTGTTGCGGGGTAAGTTGCTTGTAGCGACCGGTTATATTGCCGGGTGCCAGGACTTCCGGTACGAATTCGCCAGGCGGCGTGGGGATGATGTTTGGTTCGGTCATGGTATTTACGGACTACACCTGTAAGCCTCTGGGGCAGTGGGGCAATTATCGGTAATTCATGATTTTGTTAAGGGATGAATAAAGGGGAAATCTGCTATTAGTTCTGTTGATGGAAAAGACCACGGTTTTGCTATCGTGGGGTTGCTGTGAAGAACAGTATTGAGTGATGAATCGTCAGTCGGGGAGAGCAAAATGAACAATATTTCGGCAGTAGATGGATTGTTGGCGCAGATGCGTGAAATGCGTGCGGTCGCGGCATCAGGGGGGCGTGCGCCGCTTGCTCAAACGGGAACGGTGGAGCAAGCCGGCAAAGTGGATTTTGCCCATGTGTTGAAAACCTCGCTGGACGGGGTGGCGCAATCACAACAAAAATCTGAATCCTTGCAAAAGGCTTTTGTGATGGGTGACGATAAGGTCAGCTTGAGCGACACCATGATCGCCATGCAGAAAGCTGGCATCAATTTTCAGGCCACGGTTCAGGTGCGCAACAAGTTTGTCCAGGCTTACAACGACATCATGAATATGCAGGTTTAATGAGGGTGAGCGATGAGTAGACTTTTCCTTTGTGGGGTATCCATCTATTTACGGTAATACTGTCCGCCAAGGATGCGTTGGCACAGAAATATCCAGCGATGACGGCACTTTATTGAGAAAATTGAGTGGCACGGCGAACTTCTGCTTCTCATTTTTAGGGTTGGGATT
>PEUR01000192.1 GCA_002780675.1 Gallionellales bacterium CG03_land_8_20_14_0_80_55_15
CGCCGCGATGACTTTGCGGTCTTCCGCTACCAGTATATTGTAGGTGCGGCAGGCGGCGGGGGTGTCCATGCATTCCACGCCGATACCCGCATCGGTCAGCGCGCGGTACAGGCGCGGGTGCGGGAAACGTTGCAGAGCACCCGTGCCGAGCAGCAGCACTTCCGGTCGCATCGCCAGAAAATACTCGAAATGGCTTTCGTTCAGCGCGTCGAAACTGGCTGCATCCCAGTCAGTGCGAACTTCTTCCGCCAGAACCACAATAGGGGCATCGAAGCGCACGCGGTTGACCATGACATGGTCGGCTTCGTGGCTGGTGAACAACTGGGTGTCGCCCAGATTGGCAAGATGTAATTTCAAAATGACCTCGAAAATCGGGTTGAATGGGAGGGCGTGAAGTGTAGGGGTTAGCGATATGGCACGTCAAATGCGGTCTCTTTACTTCGGCAAAAGACTAATTTACGCGATACCGATTTGCTGTGCGCGGATAGCGCAGGTAAAATCGCCCACTTTCACATGAAACAACGAGCGCAGCGACTATATTTCGTGGGAATGCCCCTTCATTCAGAAATAAGGAGCCGAAGGCGACTATATTTCGTGGGAATGCCCTTGCGGCATTGCGGCATTGCGGCATTGCGGCATTGCGGCATTGCGGCATTGCGGCATTGCGGGCGTGTCATAAATTAAACCATTTCAAAATCAATCGTAAAACACAGTGAAACCTATCTTGAAATCAAGCAAACTCGCCAACGTATGTTACGACATACGCGGGCCGGTCATGGAACGCGCCAAGCAGATGGAGGAAGAAGGCCAGCGCATCATCAAGCTGAACATCGGCAATCTCGCGCCATTCGGCTTTGAAGCGCCGGAAGAAATCCAGCAGGACGTGATTCTCAATTTGCCGAATTCGTCCGGCTATTCCGATTCCAAGGGCATGTTCGCGGCGCGCAAGGCGATCATGCACTACTGCCAGTCCAAGAATATCTCCGGCGTGGGGCTGGAAGACATTTACATCGGCAACGGTGCGTCCGAACTCATCGTCATGGCGATGCAGGGTCTGCTGAACAACGGCGACGAGGTGCTGGTTCCCGCCCCGGATTACCCGCTGTGGACGGCGGCGGTCACGCTGGCGGGCGGCACGCCGCGCCATTATTTGTGCGACGAAGCCAATGAGTGGAACCCCGACCTGGCCGACATCCGCAGCAAGATTACCGAGCATACCCGCGCCATCGTCGTCATCAACCCGAACAACCCGACCGGTGCGCTCTATTCAAATGAAATTCTCAATGAAATCATACAGTTAGCGCGAGAACGCCAGCTCATCATCTTTGCCGACGAGATTTACGACAAGATGCTGTACGACGGCGCGAGCCATACCTCGATGGCATCCTTAGCCAATGATGTGTTGTTTGTCACCCTGAACGGGCTGTCGAAAAATTATCGCGCCTGCGGCTATCGCGCCGGCTGGATGGTGTTGTCCGGCGAGAAGAAACACGCGCAGGACTACATCAACGGCCTGACCATTCTGGCTTCGATGCGCCTGTGTTCCAACGTGCCGGGGCAATTTGCGATTCAAACCGCATTGGGCGGCTACCAGAGCATCAAGGATTTGGTCGCACCCGGTGGGCGTTTGTGCAAACAGCGCGATCTGGCCTACCAGTTGCTCACCGCCATTCCCGGCGTGACTTGCGTCAAGCCCAAAGCGGGGCTGTATCTGTTCCCGCGCCTCGACCCGGTGCGGTATCCGATTGAAAACGACCAGCAATTCATACTCGAATTGCTGGAAGCCGAAAAGGTGCTGGTGGTTCAGGGGACGGGCTTTAACTGGAAAAACACAGATCATTTCCGCGTGGTGTTTTTGCCGTCGGTGGACGATCTGGCCGATGCCATCGGGCGTATCGCGCGCTTTCTGGAAAATTACCGCAAGCAGCACGGCAAAACGTAGGGTGCGCTCTGCACACCAGGGTGCATCAATGCACCCTTGTTTCCGCACCCATCAATTTATAGAAAGAAGAAAAGCATGAAACCAATCAACGTAGGACTTCTCGGTATTGGCACGGTCGGCGGCGGCACATTTACGGTATTGCAGCGCAACTGCGAGGAAATCACCCGTCGCGCCGGGCGACCTATCCGCATTGTAGTGGTGGCGGACAAGAATCTGGAGCTGGCCAAAAAGGTCACGGGCGGCGCGTGTCGTCTGACCGATGATGCGTTTTCGGTGGTGGCTGACCCGGAAGTGGACATCGTCATCGAGCTGATCGGCGGCTACGGCGTGGCGAAACAACTGGTGATGCAGGCGATTGCCAACGGCAAACATGTCGTTACCGCCAACAAGGCGCTGCTCGCCACCCACGGCAACGAGATTTTCAAGGCGGCGCAGGACAAGGGGGTGATGGTCGGTTTTGAGGCGGCGGTGGCGGGCGGTATCCCCATCATCAAGGCCGTGCGCGAGGGGCTGACCGCCAACCGTATCGAATGGATTGCGGGCATCATCAACGGCACCACCAACTTCATTTTGTCCGAGATGCGCGACAAGGGTTTACCTTTCGATACCGTGCTGAAAGAAGCGCAGCGTCTGGGCTACGCCGAAGCCGACCCGACTTTTGACATCGAAGGCGTGGATGCCGCACACAAGATCACGCTGTTGGCATCGCTCGCCTTTGGTATCCCCATCCAGTTTGACAAGGCCTATGTTGAAGGCATCTCCAAGCTGGACGCGGTGGACATCCAATACGCCGAACAACTGGGCTACCGCATCAAGTTGCTAGGGATTACCCGACGCACCCCGGAAGGTATCGAGCTGCGCGTGCATCCCACTTTGATTCCCGCCAAGCGCCTGATCGCCAACGTGGAAGGCGCGATGAATGCCGTGCTGGTTCAGGCCGATGCGGTGGGCGCGACGCTGTATTACGGCAAGGGCGCGGGCGCGGAACCGACTGCGAGTGCGATCATCGCCGACCTGGTGGACATCACCCGGATGCACACCGCCGACCCCGAAAACCGCGTGCCGCACCTGGCCTTCCAGCCCGACGCGATGGTTGATTTGCCGATGCTGCCGATGGCTGAAGTCACCACCAGCTACTACCTGCGCCTGCGCGTGGCAGATAAACCTGGCGTACTGGCCGACATTACCCGCATTCTGGCAGACGAGCAGATTTCCATAGATGCCGTGATCCAGAAAGAACCCGCTGAAGGTGAGACTGAGGCCGATTTGATCCTGCTCACCCACCTGACCCGCGAAAAACGCATCAATGCGGCGATTGTGAAGATCGAAGCGCTGGGCGTGGTGGCGGGCAACGTCACCAAGCTGCGGCTGGAAGAACTTGGCAAGTGAAATGAAACAATATCGGGTTCTGTTCGACTCTTTGGAGTGGTGGAGTGGAATTCATGGCGCGAAATTCAAGGCTTTTCGTAGCGGTACAAAGCAGCTTCGCCTGGTCGAGTTTACATCCGAGTTCGTAGAACCGGACTGGTGCGAAAAAGGGCATATCGGTTTCGTGATCAAGGGTGAACTGGAAATCGATTTTCATGGGAACCTTGTGCGTTATCCGGAAGGCTCTGGAATTTTTATCCCGGCGGGTTTGGCAAGTGCTCATAAAGCTCATTCGGTTACTCCTAAAGTCTTACTGTTCCTGGTTGAGGATATTTAACAAACTCCCCTCGCCCGCTGGCGGGAGAGGGGCTGGGGGAGAGGGGCGTTGAGTGCCTACCCTTCTCCCTAACCCTCTCCCTGCAAGGGAGAGGGAACTGATGAGGTAGTGAACAAAATGAAATACATCTCCACACGCGGCAATGCGCCCGCAAAAACCTTCACTGAAATCCTGCTCGGAGGCCTCGCGCCGGACGGCGGGCTGTATTTGCCGGAAACTTATCCGCAGGTAACGCGCGCCGAGTTGGATGCGTGGCGTGCGCTGTCGTATGCCGACCTCGCTTATGCGGTGCTGTCCAAGTTTGCTACCGACATTCCGGCGGCGGACTTAAAAGCCATCATCAGCAAGACTTACACCGCCGAGGTGTATTGCAACGGTCGCGCGGACAGCGATGCGACGCAGATCACGCCTTTGCGCACGTTAGAGCCGGGGGTGCATATTCTGGAATTGTCCAACGGGCCGACGCTGGCGTTCAAGGATATGGCGATGCAGTTGCTGGGCAATCTGTTCGAATACGCCTTGGCGAAAGACCATGCCGAGTTGAACATCCTCGGCGCGACTTCTGGCGACACGGGTTCGGCGGCCGAATATGCGATGCGCGGCAAAAAAGGCATCCGCGTGTTCATGCTCTCGCCCAACGGCAAGATGAGCGCCTTTCAGCGCGCGCAGATGTATTCGCTGCAAGACCCCAACATTTTCAACATCGCGATCAACGGCATGTTCGACGACGCGCAGGACCTGGTGAAGGCGGTGTCCAACGACCACGCCTACAAAGCCGCGCACAAGATCGGCACAGTGAACTCCATCAACTGGGGGCGCGTGTCGGCGCAGATCGTGTATTACTTCAAGGGCTATTTCGCCGCGACCCAATCGAACGATGAGCAGGTCGCGTTCTCCGTTCCTTCTGGCAATTTCGGCAACATTTGCGCAGGCCACATCGCGCGCATGATGGGCTTGCCGATCGGTCAACTGATTCTGGCGACCAATGAAAACGATGTGCTGGACGAATTTTTCCGCACCGGCATCTATCGTCCGCGCGGCACGAAACACACTTACCAGACCAGCAGCCCTTCGATGGATATTTCCAAAGCCAGCAATTTCGAGCGTTTCGTGTTTGACCTGGTTGGGCGCGACGGGGCGCAAGTGCGCGAATTCTGGGCGAAAGTGGATGCTGGCGCGGCATCCGATGAGGCTGCGTTCGACATCAAGGGGACGGCTTACTGGAACGAGCTGCCCAAGTTTGACTTTGCCTCAGGCAAGAGTTTGCATTTTGACCGCCTCAAGACGATACGCGAGTTGTGGCAGGAGTACGGCGTGATGATAGACCCGCACACCGCCGACGGCCTCAAGGTCGGTCTGGAACAACGCCGCCCCGGCTTGCCGCTGATTTGCCTGGAAACCGCGCTGCCCGCCAAGTTTGAGGAAACCCTTGTCGAGGCTTTAGGCAGAACCCCCGAACGCCCTGCGGCACTCGAAGGCATCGAAGCCCTGCCGCAGCACGTCGAAGTGATGGACGCTGATGTAGTGAAACTCAAGGCGTTCATTAGTGCCAATACCTGATATGGAGTGCGCTATGGAGTGCGCAGCTATGGAGTGCGCAGCCTCGGCTGCGCCTGCGGTGTCATGCCACCGCACTCCAAAAAAAGCAGCGCAGCCGAGGCTGCGCACTCCAAAAGCGGCATCATGCCGCCGCACTCCAAAGTAGCGTGCCGTACTCCAGAATTCTGAGCTGACCTTAAAGTGAACCCTCATCCCAAACACGCTCCACCGCACTGGCTTTTCGAGCAGGGCATCTACATGGTGACAGCGGGGACTTTTCAGAAATTGCCGCACTGGAATACCCCGGAGCGGCGAGATTTTTTGCTGGAGGCATTGTTTACCCTATCGGCTGAATTTGGCTGGCAATTGCAGGCGTGGGCGGTTTTGCCTAACCACTATCATTTTGTAGCCAAATCGCCGGAAGATGCCAGCACGTTGCGCAAGTTCTTGTCCAAGCTGCATATGACGACGGCAAAGCAGTTGAACGCATGGGACGGGATGCCGGGCAGAAAAGTCTGGTATCAGTATTGGGATAGTTGCATTACTTTTGAACGTTCTTATTTAGCCCGTTTGAATTATGTCCACCACAATCCGGCACATCACGGCGTGACCGAGGATGCACGGGATTATCGCTGGTGTTCGGCGAGGTGGTTTGCCGAAAACTCCCCTGCGGCATGGCGGGAAAAAGTGGAAAATTGCAAGACAGACAGGCTTGAGGTGGCGGATGATTTTTAATGTGGGGTGCCGATTATGGAGAGCATCTATGGAGTGCGCAGCCTCGGCTGTGCTGTTTTGGAATGGTATCTTATGGAGTGCGCAGCCTCGGCTGCGCTGTTTTTTTATGGAGTGCGGTGGCATGACACCGCAGGCGCAGCCGAGGCTGCGCACTCCAAAAAGCGGCATCATGTCGCCGCACTCCAAAAGCGGCATTGTGCCGCCGCACTCCATAAATGAATAACCTGTTCCTGCTCGTTCTATGTTTTGTCGCCGGTATGTTGCTCAGGCGCTTCAATCGTATGCCGGACAACGCGCCGGCGACCTTGAATAGTTTCATCATCCACGTCTCGCTGCCCGCTTTAACGCTGCTGTATATCCACGAATTGAAGTTGTCCGGGGACGTGTTGTTGACGGGGTTGATGGCGTGGCTGGTGTTCGGGCTGTCGGCGGGATTTTTCTATCTGGTCGGGCGCTGGTTCAAGCTGCCGCGCGCGACGACAGGTGCCTTGATTCTGGTCGGCGGGCTGGGCAATACTTCGTTTTTCGGCTTGCCGATGGTCGAGGCGTTTTACGGGCAATCAGGCTTGACCAGCGCGATCATCGCCGATCAACTGGGATCATTTTTCGCACTGTCCATCCTGGGCATCACCGTGGCGGGCATCTATTCTTCCGGTTGTCCGACAGCGGGCGAAATCTTCAAACGCATCGTGCTGTTCCCGCCGTTCATTTCATTAGCGATTGCCCTGCTGCTGATTCCCGTGGAGTAC
>PEUR01000099.1 GCA_002780675.1 Gallionellales bacterium CG03_land_8_20_14_0_80_55_15
ATTTCAACCGGGTTTTTCCAATACAAAATTACGTTTTATCTAATAAAATCAAATCGTTACGTTTCTGGATGAGAACTAGATAGGGCGGGATTTGCGGTGGTTGTTCACAACCAGGTCAACTGAGCGACCAAATAAATCGTTCAGCGCGATTTTTGCCCGCACCGTTTCATCCAGCAAGACACCATTAAGGGAAGTCTCGGCATACAAATCCACATCGCCACCGCGCTTGCTGTCATCCGTGCGTGAACCAAATAGCCAGACAGCGGCATCCGAACCCAGCGCGTCGCGGATAATGCTAACGGCCTGTTCGGCCTGAGTATTAGATATGCGCATGTTCCATCCTTAAATCACTTTTGCAGCAAGCGTCACTGGAATTGTCTTTTACTGTATCCACATATGCGGGGGGCAGATTTTGTTGCCGATCATAAAAGTTGCCCTTCAGAGTTGAATTCGCCTCCTCTGAGTGTAAGCGGGTTCGGATGCAAAAGGCATTATTTGTCGCTCGTGCCGCTATAGTCTGAAGCAAACAGTTCAATCTTATGCAAAATCGCTAGCAGTTCGTTCGCCAGCGGATAGGCTTTGTTTAGAATGGCTGCTTGTATCGCCGGGTCGTCGGGGTAATCGTGAGCAAATTCGTTACGCATTTCGCGCAAGATCAGCCACTGATCGGCGGACTCAATGGCACCGATTTTTTCCAGACGATTTAACTTGTCCAAAAAAGCCTGGTAGTTGCCCTGTTCCTTGGTTAGCTCCAGCACGGCTGGGAACAGCTTGGCACCCATCGCATCCTGTAGCCTGGCAAAGCGTGTTGAGAACTGATCCAGTACCGCTAATTCAGTGTTGTTCAGGCCAGCGATCACAGCGGCTGAGAGCGGAAATTTGCCACGGAATTCCGACATTGCCCAGGCTAATCTGGCCGCATGACGTTTACATACGTCTAATGACTGAGTGTAAGTAACGCTCATGAGAGTTTCACTCCGGTTTGTTTGGCTATCTCGTAGATAGGCAGGTTTTCCTTGAAGCTCTGACGGCGGACGACCACATCAATTTTCTGATCGCCTAGTTTTTTGTACAGAGTAACTAAAAAACGTAACTTGGCTGCGACGATTTCATCCGCATCGTCGGTGGCAGCTTCGATATATAAATCAATATCACCGCCGCGTTTACTATCATCTACTCTTGATCCGAACAGCCAGACGTTCGCATCGAGACCAAAGTTTTCGGCAACGGCAGTGCGTATGATGGAACACTGTTGTTCGCTTAGTCGCATGCAACTCTATCAACTATTTGATTGTTTATGCGATTGCGGCTTGCGGTGTTTGGCTCGCAGTCTGCTGTGCCTTGGCTTTGCGCTCGGCGCGCAGGGTCAGCCAGTTGCGTGTCGCGATCAATAGTCCCAGCACGATGAATGCGCCGGGTGGGAGGATGGCCAGCAAAAAGCCGTGGTAGTCGGGGATCACGGTAATCACCAGTGACTTGGCGGATTCGCCCAGCGCCATGTCTATGCCGGACAGCAGTGTGCCGTGACCGAAGATCTCACGGATGCCGCCCAGCACCATCAGTACGGCGGTCAGTCCCAGCCCCATCGCCATGCCATCGAGGGCTGAAGCTGTTGCGGTGTTCTTGGAGGCGAAGGCTTCGATGCGCGCCAGCACGATGCAGTTGGTCACAATCAGCGGAATGAAGATGCCCAGCACCACATACAGCGAATACATATAGGCGTTCATCTCATATTGAATGACGGTGACCAGCACGGCGATGATCAGGATGAAGACCGGAATGCGGATTTCATTGGGTACATAGTTGCGGATAGGCGCGATGGCCGCGCTGGAAAATGCCATCACCAGCGTAGTGGCTAGTCCGAGGCTGACGGCATTGACCACGCTGGAACTGACCGCCAGCAACGGGCATAGGCCGAGCAGTTGAACGAGACCGGTGTTTTGTTTCCACAGGCCGTTGTAAAAAATGTCCTTGATTTCCTGAGCGGTCATTTGGTTTTCTCCTTAACCCCTTCCCGCCCACTTTTATCGGGTGAGGAGGGTGGGGCTTGTGTCAGTAATTGGTCGCGGTGTTTGGCAAAATATTGCACCGCTTTGTGTACGGCTTTGACGACGGCACGCGGGGTGATGGTGGCACCCGCCATAGAATCAAACTTGCCGCCATCTTTTTTGACTTGCCAGTCTTGGGCTGTGTGATTGGTCAGCGATTGTCCGTCGAATTGTTTGATCCAGGGATTTTTTGCCACTTCGATGTAATCGCCTAAACCCGGTGTTTCGTGGTGCGAGACGACGCGCACGCCGCTGACTTCGCCGTTGCTGCGTATGGCGACAATGAGGAATATCTTGCCGCTGTAGCCGTCTGGCGCGACCGGTTGCAACACGACCACACTCGGCTCACCCTTGAGCGTCGCACGATAACCGATGCTGGTTTCCTCCGTGCCCAGCAGTTCGTCGGGCGGCAGGTCGAGCGTGCTTTGTACGATGTTGTTGTCGTAGCTGTCTTGCGGCACGATTTGGGCGATCAGCTTGAGCTTCTCTGTTTCGACGCTTTGCGCGATGGTGTCACGGGTGAGCAGATAGGTTGAGGACAGCACGATAGTACCCAACACCGCGAAGAACAGCAGGTTGAGCGCGGAATGCAACGAAGCCTTGGCCAGTGTGCGCCTCATGCTTGCCCCCCATTTTTGTCGGATAGCCTGCCCTTTTTGCCGAACACCTTGGGTTGGGTGTAGGCATCAATCAGCGGCACGCAGATGTTCATCAGCAGGGTGGCAAATGCCATGCCGTCCGGGAAGCCGCCAAACACGCGGATCAGGTAAGTGATGAATCCGGCACCTGCGGCAAAGATCAGCTTGCCCTTGTGGGTGGTCGGGCCGCTCACCGGATCGGTGAGGATGAAGAATGCACCAATCATCGCAGCACCGGAGAACCAGTGAAACAGCGGAGTGACGTAGTGCGCGGGGTCAGCCAGATGGAACAGGCCGGCAGTGATAAACAAAGTGCCCAGATAGGCTACCGGAATATGCCAACTGATGAGGCGCGTGGCGAGCAGGTACAGCCCGCCCAGCAAAAATCCTGTTGCTACCCATTCGCTACCTTGCCCGGCGAGATGACCATAGATGGGCAAGTTCATGATTTCATTGATATTTCCGTACATATGCAATTGCGTCTTGAGCGTGTCCAGCGGCGTGGCCATGGTGACTGCATCCAGCTTCAGGCCGTCGGGCAGGATGCCCCGGAAAATATAGTCTAGCTGGTCAAAAAAGCCCAGTTCCACTTGCCCCAACCCGTGTGGGGTAATCCAGTGTGTCATTTGCAGGGGGAAGGAAATAATCAGTACGGCATAACCGATCATGGCGGGATTAAAGGGATTGTTGCCCAGCCCGCCATAAAGATGTTTGGATATGCTGATGGCGAATGCCGTGCCGACCACCACCAGCCACCAGGGGGCGAGCGGGGGAATGGACAGGGCGAGCAGCCAGGCGGTGAGCAGCGCGCTGTTGTCCTTGAGAAAAGGCGAGATGGGGCGATTGCGTAACTTGAGCATCAGTGCTTCGGTGCCGAGCGCGGTGAGGCTGGCCAGCGTGATGGAAATCAGAATCGCCGAACCGAAAAACCACACATACAAGGCGATGCCGGGAATCAGTGCCAGCAGCACTTTGAGCATGATCAGCGATACGCCTTCCGGCTTGCTGATGAAGGGTGAAAAAAATGCGGACATATTATTCCTGGGGAGATTGGGTAGGGGGCTGGCTTTTAACTTCCGTGTTGGCCTCGACTAACATCGCGGAACTCGCCTCAACCGAGGTGCTGGCAAGCTCGTGGATGTGCGCGCGCCGCGCTTCGATTGCGGCGATTTGCGCACGCTGTTCCGGCGTGAGTTGTTCGGTATTTTTGGGTGTGGTCGTGGCGGCTTGTAATTTGGCCTGTTCTATCGCCCGTTGTATTTTCAGTTGCATGGTGTTCTCAGGATCCGCATCGGCCGGAGCGGCACAAGGCGATACGTTTGCCACCTCGCCCGCAGGCGGCAGGGTGGGAGGGGCGGCCGCTTTTTGAGCTTTGGCCGCTTGCGCGGCGCGATCTCGTTCAGCCAGTTTTTCGGCTTTTTCCCGTTTCTCGCGTTCCTCGCGGAATTCGTGGTATTCGTGCCGCACGCGAGCCGCATCGGCGGCTTTCTGGTTGCTTTCCTGATCCCATATTTCGCTTTTTGCGAAACGGTAATACTGCACCAGCGGAATGTGGCTGGGGCAGACGTAGCTGCATGCGCCACATTCTATGCAGTCGAACAAATTGTATTTTCGCGCCTTGTCAAAGTTCTTGGCTTTGGCGAACCAGTAGAGTTCCTGCGGTTGGAGTTCCGCCGGGCAGGCTTCGGCGCAGCGCGTGCAGCGGATGCAGGGCAGTGCAGGGGGCGCGGGGGGAAACAGGACATCCGACATGGCGATAATGCAGTTGGTCGCTTTGATGATGCCCACCTGTTCAGACGGCAAACGGATCCCCATCATCGGGCCGCCCATCAGGTAACCGTTGGTGTCCGGCAATGGCGCTGCCTGTGAGACCAATTCGTGCGCGGGCGTGCCGAACAGCACTTCAAAATTGCGCGCCTGTGCGACGTTGCCAGTCACCGTGACGATGCGCGAAATCAATGGTTCGCCGTGTGCGATGGCGCGATAAATGCTGTATGCCGTGCCGACATTGAAACATTGCGCGCCCAGGTCGGTGGAGCGCACGCCTGCCGCGACTTCGATACCGGTGAGTACGCGTATCAGTTGTTTTGCACCGCCCCCCGGATACAGGGTAGGCACGGCGATGACTTCCATCCGGTCTGCACTGGCGCTTCTGGGGCGGGCATTTACGGCCAGTCGCATGGCGGCGATGGCTTCGGGTTTGTTGTCCTCGATGCCAATCAGCACTTCCTCGGCATCCAGCATATAACGGATGATTTCTGCGCCCTGGATGATTTCTTCGGCGCGTTCGCGCATCAGCAGGTCATCGCAGGTGATGTAGGGTTCGCACTCCGCGCCGTTCAGCACCACGGTTTTAATCTTGTGTTTGCCGGGGCGCAGTTTCTGGTCGCTGGGGAAGGTCGCGCCGCCCAGCCCGACCACGCCCGCCATGCGCAACACAAAGCGAATATCGGCCTTGTTGATGGACAGGTAGTCCATGCCTTCGCGTTTGATCCATTCTTCCTGGCCGTCTGGAATCAGGGTGACGCACAGGTCGTCCATGCCGGAAGCGTGGGCGACCTGTTGCATGTCTATGGCAGCGACCGTGCCGGAAGTGGGCGCATGAACCGCGCTGGACAGGCTGCCTTCCGGCATACCGATGATTTGTCCCTTGCGTACGCGTTGACCGACTTCGACCGCCGGTTTGGCGCGATTGCCGATATGTTGATACAGCGGAACGACCAGCCTGGAAGGCAGCACGGCTTGGGCTATCGGGCTTTGACTGGATTGCTCTTTGTGGGTGGGCGGATGTACGCCACCGTGGAATTTGAATAGCTGCCTCATTTGACGGGACTCAATGCGTAGATCGGATATTTCCACTTCCAGGTGGTGAGCGTTTCCTCGATGGGGATCATGCTGATGATATCCACCGGGCAGGGGGCGACGCACAGCTCGCAGCCGGTGCATTCGGCGGCGATGATGGTGTGCATCTGCTTTGCCGCGCCGACGATGGCATCCACCGGGCATGCCTGGGTACAGAGCGTGCAGCCGATGCAGTCGTTTTCGTCAATAAAGGCAACGGATTTTGGTTTGGGCGCGATGTCGCCGCCGTAAGGTACAAAATCGCGGCCCAGCAGATCGGCCAGTTTGTGGATACCTTCTTCTCCGCCGGGGGGGCACAGATTGATGTCGGCCTCGCCATTGGCTATCGCCGTGGCGTAGGGCTTGCAGCCGGGGAAACCGCATTGACCGCATTGGGTCTGGGGCAGGATGGCATCAATTTTGTCCACCATCGGGTTACCCTCGACGCGGAACTTGATCGCGGCAAAACCCAGCACCGCGCCCAGCACGACGGCAATCTCCAGCATAACCAACAAGGCGCTCAACATTATTTGATTAACCCGGAGAAGCCCATAAAGGACAGGCTCATCAGTCCGGCAGTGACCATGGCAATCGCAGAGCCTTGGAAAATTGGGGGAATATCCGAACCCTCCATGCGTTCGCGCAGGCCGGCAAACAGCACCATCACCAGCGTGAAGCCGATCGCGCCGCCCATGCCGAAGAACAGGGATTCCATGAAATTATGTTTGGCCTGTACGTTGAGCAGCGGAATACCCAGCACCGCGCAGTTGGTGGTGATCAGCGGCAGGTAGATGCCCAGCACCTGATTGAGTTCCGGGCTGGTTTTTTGGATGACCATTTCCGTCAGTTGCACGATGCCTGCAATCACTACGATGAAAGATAGTGTGGTGAGGTAGGCCAATTCAGGGCCTAACAGGTAATGGTTGATCAGATAACTGCTGCCGGAAGCCAGCGTCAGCACAAAGGTGGTGGCAGCCCCCATGCCGATGGCGGCTTCCAGTTTCTTGGAAACGCCCATGAATGGGCATAGCCCGAGTATTTTGACCATCACGATGTTGTTTACAAACACCGCACTGAGCAAGATCAGCAGATATTCAGTCATTGGCATACTTTCAAAATGAGCTGCGGATTATCCTGCGA
>PEUR01000213.1 GCA_002780675.1 Gallionellales bacterium CG03_land_8_20_14_0_80_55_15
CCGCCGCCCTGATCCAGAACGCGATCAACCCCCAATAAACGCAGGGTGATATTGATGACGAATACCACCGCCAGGTTGGTCAAAACAAACAGAAAAATTCGTTTCATAACGCTATGTTCTCCAAAGACTAAATTTACGCCGGGCAGTTTAGCAGCTATCCCGCCACGGTCAACCAAATGGGGCATCCCCGGCAGCTTTCAAGTGTCGTTGACCATCCGATAACGCAAAGAGTTCCTTTCCCGCCATATTGAGATTCCGGCCTAACGGGCATGGGAAAATCCATCCCTGATAATGAAATGGTTCTCGCAGGGATGTTGCCCTGTGGACAACAACTCGCAACCTCGCCACGCCCGCCCCCCTCCCGATTGCCCCCTCGCTTCGCTCTCCCCCCTCACGCCCTACGGGGTACAAGCGCGAGGGAGGCACGAACGAACCGCTACGCGTGTTTTACGTTAAACGACGTGCCACCCTCATAAGCCATGCCGAACGACGCATCCCATCCCGAAAAATAGACCGTCTGTCAGTTAAAATCCTTGAGCCCAGCCCCCCAATCACAGGGCTTGAGCGTATTATGCGAGGCACGCCTTGATAACAAGTAAGAAATGACAAATAAATCCGTGCTTCCCTAAGCGCTATTACCCCATGCCTCTTGCCCTTCATTCAAACATGCACCCGCCTGAAGCCGAACCGATCACAGGATTTCTCAAGCGCAGCGTTTGCTTTGACGAAATTACGCAACGGGCGACGTTGGCGACACCCGAACATCCGCTTGCCATTATCTGGATTGCGCTGGATCGTTTCAAACGGGTCAATGAATCCTTCGGCCATCAAGGTGGAGACGCTTACATTGCCCAGATCGCACAGCGCCTGCGCGCCAAAATCGGTATAACTGCACAGTGGTATCGTATGGCAGGTGACGAGTTTGTTTGCCTGCTACCCGATTGCGATTTCGACCATACCAACCAGATTGCTGCAACCCTGTTGCGCGAAATTGAAACTCCGTTTCCAATCAATAAGTTGTTGCTGCATCCCTCGGCCAGCCTGGGTATAGCGATACTTGCAGCAGACGAAAACCCCCACGCTTGCCTGGAACGTGCCGATCAAGCCATGAATACCGCCAAACGTGCAGGTGGCGGACGCATTGTCAATTCTGGAGTCGAACCGATACCAGGAAGACTCGGCATCTATCTGGCACGCCATGAACTTGAAATTGAAAATCAATTGCATCTGGCACTGGAGCAAGGTGAACTAAGCCTGCACTACCAGCCTTGCCTGGACAGTAATGGACGGGTCGTGTCGTTCGAGGCTTTGCTGCGCTGCGCCAATAAACGGCTTACACCCAGCGAATTTATCCCGGTTGCGGAGAAAACCGGCTTGATTGTTCGCCTCGGTGAATGGGCGTTGCTGGAGGGCGCACGCTTTGCCCAACGCCTTGCCGCAACGGGGCTGCCTATTCCGGTTGCCATCAATGTTTCACGCGCCCAGTTCACCACCCTCCGTTTTGCCCAAACGCTGCACGCCGCACTGCTGTGCGCCAATGTCAATCCAGAACTGATCGAACTGGAACTCACCGAATCGCTGTTCATGGATCATTCCATGACCGTACAAGCCAATCTGCGCGCGGCACGCGATGCGGGTGTTGCACTGTCCATTGATGATTTCGGCACAGGCTATTCCTGCCTGGCAAACCTGAAAGACATTAAAGCCGGCAAACTCAAACTCGACCGGGCTTTCGTCATTGCACTACCACAGGACACGCGCGCCGTCGCCGTAGTCAAGGCAATTGCGCGGCTGGGCCGGGAGCTGGGCATGCGGGTCGTCGCCGAAGGCGTTGAAAATCAGACGCAACTTGACGCACTGCATGAAGCCGGAGTGGACATCACACAAGGCTTTTTTCATGCCCGCCCGATGCCGGAAACGGCACTGCTGGCATGGCTGGACAAGCACGGAAAAACAACATGACTGACACACCTTGCTCAATTGAAGCCCAACTGGAAAACTCGTTAAGGGAAATTGACATCCCGCCGCGCCCCGTCATCCTCGACCGCATCAGCGCGGAAATGGAAAAAGATGAGCCTGACTTTAATCACCTCGCCCACCTTATCGCCGCCGATGTCGCGCTTTCCGCCAGCCTGATAAAAATCACCAATTCGCCTTTTTTCGGTTTTCGCGGGCGCGTACATACCCCGCGCGAAGCCCTCATGCTGCTGGGGCTGAATGTAGCCAGCAAGGCGATCGCGGGCATCGCGATGCGTCGCGCCTTTCCCAGTTCACCGCAACTGGAACGCTTTTGGGACGCTTCGGCACTGATCGCACGTCTTTCCGGATGGCTCGCGCAGCGTGTCACCGACCGCAGACTGCGTGCCGACGATGCCTATACTTTCGGCCTGTTCCGCGACTGCGGCATCCCCATCCTGCTATCGCGCCGCCCTTGCTACTTTGAGGTGCTGATTGAAGCTAACCACGATGATAGCCGCTGCTTCACCGCAATAGAGGATCTCGCCTTACCCACCAATCACGCCATCGTGGGTAGTCTGCTGGCACAAAGCTGGTGGCTGACGGACGAGACCAGTGTTTCAATACGTCTCCACCACGACCTCGCCACGCTCAATGCGACCACCATTCCCCCTTCGCTGAACAGCCGCTATATGATTGCTGTCGCACAATTATCCGAGTATCTGTTGCAACAACATACCCAACGCAGCTTTACCCAGGAATGGGTCAAGCTAGGTCCCTCCTGCCTGCGCTTGTTAAAACTCAACGATGAAGATGTCGCAGAACTGCTGACAGAGGCGACGCTTATTCTGGAAGCTGAGGACTGAGCCAAAACTCCCCCCCTCGCACGCTTCAAGGCCGCTCAAAGGATAAGCAGTTCAGCCCTGGAATCCCATTTTCGCCCGCTGCAAATATAACTGTTCCACCTTGCTGCGCGCCCACGGCGTTCTGCGCAAAAATTTCAAACTGGACTTAATGCTGGGGTCATGTGTAAAACAGCGCACCGGCACGGCCTCCGCCATCGCGTCCCAACCCATATTCTCGGCGAGCTGCGTGACGATCATTTCAAGGGTAATGCCATCCAGACTGGGGCGGCTTGCAGGTTTTTTATGGGCATCCATGCGCGCATTTTACAGGCTGGCAGGCTTGAGCGTTTACAATAGCCTCCCTTTTCAAGTATCCACTGGTCATGACCGTCCCTGTCCGTCTCGCAAAATACCTTGCCTCATCCCTGCCCTGCTCGCGCCGCGAAGCTGAACTGTATATCGAAGGCGGCTGGGTCAGCGTTGAGGGACTCGTCGTGGAAGAACCACAGTTCATGGTGTCACAGCAGCAAGTCACGCTCCACCCCGATGCGCAACTCACGCCGGTTGCACCCGTGACCCTGCTGTTTAACCAGCCATTCGATTACACTCCTGCGGATACCGCCCCCCTGACCAATCCCGTACAAATTAACGCCGCCACGCAATCACCTGACGACTGTTCCGGCATCCACCTGCTGAAAAGGCACTTTGTTAAATTGACCCCCTGCACACCGCTGGAGCGCAATACGGGCGGCTTGCGGGTTTTTACCCAGGATTGGCGGGTGGAACGCAAACTGAAAGAAGATGCGCAAACGATGGAGCAGGAATATGTGGCTGAAGTCGCGGGCGAATTGTCTCCCGAGGGACTGAAACTGCTCAATCACGGCCTCAAATTCAATGGCAAACCCCTAGCCCCCTGCAAAGTAAGCTGGCAGAACGAAACCCGGCTGCGCTTTGCGCTGAAGGGGGTCATGCCGGGACAGATCGCGCACGCCTGCCAGGCTGTCGGGCTACAAGTGCTGTCGCTGAAACGCCTCCGTATCGGGCGCATCTCCATGGGCAAATTACAACCCGGGCAATGGCGTTATCTGATGCCGCACGAGCGGTTTTAGTTGCGCCCCCGCACACCGCCATGCGTCCAAAAAAATCAATCAATTACCTTGCCGGCTACCCGCCCACGCGGGTGTCGCAAATCCGCCAGTTAATCGCACAAGACCAACTGGCCGAGCGACTGCTGCTCAAATACCCGCTGGCACACGAGACGCGCACTGACCGCGCACTTTACGACTATGTGCTGGCAACCAAAGACCAGTATTTGCGCAACACGGGGGGATTGAGCCGCGTCGCCTTCGACAGCAAGCTGCACGTCATGCGCAACGCGCTGGGGCTGCACACGCGCATCTCGCGCGTACAGGGCAGCAAACTCAAGACCCGCCGCGAAATCCTGGTCGCGACTGTGTTCAAGGAAATGCCGCCCGAATTTCTGCGCATGATCGTGGTTCACGAACTCGCGCACCTCAAGGAAGGCGAGCACAACAAAGCCTTCTATCAACTCTGCTGCCATATCGAACCCGCTTATCACCAACTGGAATTCGACCTGCGCGCCTACCTTACCCATCTCGACGCGACCGGGCAGCCGCTGTGGTCAAGCCTCCCCCTTAAAGCACCCGTACTTTAACCGTCTTGCCCTTGACCTTGCCGGCCGATAATTTGCGTTCCGCTGCGCGCGCGATGTCCCGGTTCACGGCAACGTAAGTAGAAAACTCGGTGACGTTGATTTTGCCAACCTGTTCGCGGGTAAAACCGGCCTCCCCCGTGAGTGCGCCCAACACGTCACCCGCGCGGATTTTCTCACGTCGGCCACCAAGTATCTGTAGCGTCACCATGGGCGGCACCAGCGGCGCAGCGTTGTCGTTTTGCAGCGCGCCCAGTTCTTGCCACTCCGGCACGACCCCCATCATCTTGGCGATGCTCACGATGCGATGGCGGTCGGTAGGGGCAACCAGACTGAGCGCCCAGCCGTTTTCATCGGCGCGACCGGTACGACCGATGCGGTGGATATGCACTTCCGGGTCGGGGGTCACGTCCACATTGATGACCGCTTCGAGTTGCGCGATGTCCAAACCCCGCGCCGCCACATCGGTTGCCACCAGCACCGAACAACTGCGATTGGCAAACTGGATCAACACCTGATCGCGTTCGCGCTGTTCCATGTCGCCATTCAGCGTCAGCGCTTGTATGCCCTGTGCGTGCAGCACTTCCAGCAAGGATCGGCATTGCTGTTTGGTATTGCAAAAGGCCAGCGTGCTGACCGGGCGATAGTGTTTGAGCAATAGCGCGACCGCCTGCAAGCGGTTTTCCTTTGTCACCTCATAGAATCGCTGGCGAATTTTGCTCTCTTCATGCTGCTCGACCAGTTTCACTTCCTGGGGATTGCGCATGAATTGGCGCGCCAAGCGAATGATGCCATCGGGATAAGTCGCGGAGAACATCAGCGTCTGGCGTTCTGGCGGGCAATGTTTGGCGACAAACGCGATGTCGTCGTAAAAACCCATATCCAGCATACGGTCGGCTTCGTCCAGCACCAGCGTTTCGAGTGCCTCAAGATTCAGGCTGCCGCGCTCGATATGGTCCATGATGCGACCGGGCGTGCCGACCACGATGTGCGCGCCGTGTTCCAGACTGGCAATCTGCGGGCGCATGGTCTGGCCGCCGCACAGCGTCAAGATTTTAATGTTGTCGGCAGAACGCGCCAGACGGCGCATTTCCTGCGTCACTTGATCGGCCAGCTCGCGTGTCGGACAAATCACCATGGCTTGCACCGCGAAGCAGCGCGGGTTCAACTTGGTGAGCAAGGGCAGCGCGAATGCCGCCGTTTTGCCGCTGCCGGTCTTGGCTTGTGCAATCAGGTCATGCCAGGCCAGCGTAATCGGCAAGCTGGCTTGCTGTATCGGTGTCATCGCAACATAACCTAACTGCTGCAAAGTGAGCTGCATACCGGACGAGAGCGGCAATTCGTTGAAAGAACGCCCGGCAAATGCGGGCGAAGAGGGAGGCTGGAGAATAGAGGTCATGCGCGATTATCCCAGCTTGCTGCAGAACACGCCCGTAAAAATTTTCAGGGCTGTTCCGGTGACCCTCTTTCTGTTGCAAATTGGCGCAGCGGATGCGGTATCATTACGCGGCGCAGTGCCACCGTAAATTTCCCGAGTGCCAACCGACAAGTATGAAAGTCATCGAGCCACCCAAAATGACTGGCAAGAAATGATCGGTCACGAGATTGTCGGCGTGGCGGAAGAGCACTACGCACTGCTGTTTTTTGCCGACATCATGCACGACGGCACCCTCTCCACCCATGCCAATCTACCCGCTGAACTGCTGCATAAAAACAACGCGCCGGTGTTTGTCTTAAACGTAGATCGGGATTCATCCCGACAAGATGTCGGGTTAAAACCCGACCTACGAACAAACGTGTACGAACTCGGCAACAAGGAAGGCTACCGCCGCTTCTGGGCGATTTATCACAAACCGCCCAAAGCCGAATACCGCGACTACCTGCTGGAACGCCGCGACAGTTTGATTCCGCTGGATGAACGCAGCTTCAAAGGCGCTTACTACACGCCACTCGCGGTGGTGGATAAAGCCTACGACAAGCTATGGCCGAGACACTGGGTAAAAACTGGCAAAGGGAATATATCGTTTGGGATATGTGCTGCGGCGTGGGCAATCTGGAAGTCAAACACAGTAATCCGCGCAATATCTACCTGTCCACACTGGATCAAGCCGACGTGGACGTAATGAAAGCCACCAAAACCTGCGTCGCCGCACAACGGTTTCAATATGATTATTTGAATGACGACGTTAAA
>PEUR01000142.1 GCA_002780675.1 Gallionellales bacterium CG03_land_8_20_14_0_80_55_15
TCGAAGAAGGCAATGTGCTGGAACGCGGCGGTGTGGCGTTTTCGCATGTGCAAGGCGACAAAATGCCCGCCTCGGCGACCGCGCATCGCCCGGAATTGGCCGGGTGCAGTTGGGAGGCGATGGGCGTGTCGCTAGTGATGCACCCGAAGAACCCTTACGCGCCGACCACCCATGCCAACGTGCGCATGTTTATGGCACACAAGCCGGATGGCGAGACGGTATTCTGGTTCGGTGGCGGCATGGATCTCACCCCGTATTACGGCTTCGCGGAAGATGCCGTGCATTTCCATCAAATCTGCAAAGATTCCCTAAGTGGCTTTGAGGGCGATCTGCACGCAAAATACAAGAAATGGTGCGATGAATACTTCTTCCTGAAGCATCGCAACGAACCACGCGGCATCGGTGGCATCTTCTTTGACGACCTTTCCGTGCCGGATTTTGCCACTGCCTTTGCCGTTCAGCAGAGCGTGGGCGATCATTTTCTGTCCGCCTATATCCCGATTCTGGAAAAGCGCAAGGACACGCCTTACGGCGAACGCGAGCGCGACTTCCAGTTATATCGTCGCGGGCGCTACGTCGAGTTTAATCTGGTGATAGATCGCGGCACGATCTTCGGTCTGCAATCCAATGGCCGCACCGAATCCATCCTGCTCTCCATGCCGCCCATATGTACCTGGCGCTATGACTGGCATCCCGAATCCGGCACGCCGGAAGCCGAACTTTACGACACCTTTCTGAAACCCAAAGACTGGGTATAGCCACCAGACCCGCTGCGGCGGGCTTTTATCTGGAGGTCGCCCACTCCGCCACCCCCTCCCGCAGATGGATGGCCGAATAGCCTTCCTGTTTGAGTAGCAGGACCGCATCGGCTGCCAACAGGCAGTACGGCCCGCGGCAGTAAGCAACGATGGTGCGGTCTTTGGGTAATTCGTCCAGGCGTTGGCGCAGTTCTTCCAGCGGGATTGAGCGTGCAAAGGGAAGATGCGCGTTGAGGTATTCTTCCGACGGCCTCACGTCGAGTACCACCACCTCGCCCTTGCGCGCCGCCTTCAGCAGGCTGTCACGATCACTGTTCACCCAGTCATCCGGTTGGGAAACAATTTTCTGCAACGCCAGTTGCAACTCGATCAAACGATCCTCGGCCAGTACATGAATCTGCACCCAAAGGTCGGCTACCGATTTGTCGGTAAGTCTATAGCAGATATTTTTACCTTGACGTCTGGTTTCGACCAAATGCGCCAGGCGCAACTCGCACAAATGCGAACTGGTTAGCTTCACACTGAGGGAAGCTTCAAGCGCCAGGGTTTCTACCGACTTTTCTCCCTGACACAGCAATTCGATCAGTTCCAGCCGTTTCGGGCTGGAGAAAACCTTGCCTATTCGTGCCACTTGTTCGTAGAGCGCATCCTTGATGCTGCGGGCATCTTTCATTGTAACAATCCGTTGAATAGTGGAATAAGTGTGTGACACTTTAAACGGGATTGACATAAACACACAACAGGTGCTCTAATCATTCCAGAAATTACTGGAATGATCATCATCTGGGAGTACGCCATGAAAACCCTGTTCGTTTTTAACGAAGCGCCTTACGGCAGTGAACGCACTTACAACGGCCTGCGTCTGGCAGGTGTACTTGCCCAGCAGGAAGGAAACGCGGTACGCGTTTTTCTGATTGGCGACGGGGCATCATCCGCTCACCGCAACCAGAAAGTGCCGCAGGGTTTCTACAGCATCGAGACGATGCTCGGCAACGTGATCCGGCACGGCGGAGAAGTTGGCACTTGCGCTACTTGCATGGAGGCACGCGGCATGACTGACGCTAATCTTGCGGACGGGGTACACCGCAGCACCCTGGCCGAATTGGCGGAGTGGACGGCGTGGGCGGACAAGGTTCTGGTGTTTTAGAGATGGACTCAAAAACACATTGGGAAACAGTTTATTCAAGCAAATCAACGGATGAGGTGAGCTGGTTTCAACCCCATGCCGATCTTTCGCTGAACCTCATCAAGGCAACTGGGGTAGGACGGGGGGCGGCCATCATAGACGTGGGCGGGGGCGCATCCACGCTGGTGGATGATCTGGTTGCCGAAGGCTACGCCGACCTGACGGTACTCGACCTGTCAGCGGCTGCGCTGAAGGCAGCACGCAAACGACTGGGTGCAGAGGCTGACAGAGTGTGCTGGCTTGAAGCTGACATTACCAAAGCAGCATTACCCGCCAGCCGTTATGACATCTGGCATGATCGCGCCGTATTCCATTTCCTCACTGCCCCCGCCGACCGTGCCGCTTACGTGCGGACTGTGTTGCGTGCGGTCAAACCGGGCGGTCATGTCATCGTCGCCACCTTTGCCGAAGATGGCCCGCTGCAATGCAGCGGCCTGCCCGTGATGCGCTACCGGGCGGATGAATTACACGACCAGTTCGGCGAGGCATTTACGCTGATCCAGCATCAGAAGGAAGAGCATCACACGCCGTTCGGCACGGTGCAACAGTTCGTTTATTGCTACTGCCGCCGTATCAATGGCTGATCTTCCGCAGCACGATGCCGCGAAACCAGCCGCCCGCCATCAGCGGCACATCACTGAGCACTTCCAGCCCCGGCACTTGCTGCAAAACTTCCTCGAAAATCACATCCATGCGGGTAGCGATGCGCCGCGACAATGGGGTGAGCCAGCGTCTCAACGGTGCCGCCTGCCCCGGACGCAGGAATTTATCGAACAGGATAATCGTGCCACCTGGTTTGAGAACCCGCGCTGCTTCGGACAAACAGCGCTGCGGGTCGGGGACGACGGCGGTGATGAGGTGCAGCACGACATGGTCGAAATGACCGTCAGAAAATGGCAACGCCATGCTGTCGCCCAGCACCCAATCCACCTGTAAATCGGTGCCGCGCGGACGGGCACGGGACAGCATCGCGGCGTTGAAATCGAGCGCCGTGTAGTGATGCAACGCAGGCAGCAAGGGCAAATCCAGCCCCGTGCCGATACCGCTCACCAGCACGCGCCGCGCCACCTTGTTCGGCAAGGCGGCGAGCGAAACTCGCCGCGCTTCACGCATCGGGCGCTCGATTGCCCAGTCGTAGAGGGGCGCAATCAGACTGTAGCTCAGGCGCAGCAGCGGATTTTGGCGATAGGGTTGCTCGTTCATAGGGTCTCCAGATGCGTGATGCCGCTTATCTCGGCCAGCGCGATGGCTTGCGCTAAAGCCTCGACCGCTTGCGTGCGGGTAAAACTTTTGCGCCACGCCAGAGCGATGCGCCGCGAGGGAACGGGCTTGCTGAACGGGATGATGCGTAGCAATTTGCTGCGATAGCGCGGGCTGTTGGCGGAAGCGGGCAGCACGGTGATGCCCAGCCCCGATGCGACCATATTGCGTATCGTTTCCAGCGAGGTTCCCTGCTGGATTTCTGCGCCCTTACGGTGCAATTCCGGACAGGCTTCCTCGACCTGATTGCTGAAGCAATGCCCCGCATCCAGCAGCAACACTTTTTCACCCGACAATTCAGGCGCGCGGATGCTGCGCCGCGCCGCCCAGCCGTGTTCGCTGTTGACCACCACCTGAAAAGGTTCGTCATACAGGGCGTGGGTGAGAATACTGGCATCGCCGAACGGCAGCGCGATGATGATGACATCCAGACGGCCATTGCGCAGCAGCCCTTCCAGATTCGCCGTGATGTTCTCTTCCACTTCCAGCGCCATTTGCGGCGCGACTTCTTTCAAGGCGGGAATCAGGTCGGGCAGCAGGTAGGGGCCGACGCTGTGGATGATGCCGACTCGCAAGGGGGAGATGAGCTGATTCCTGCCTTCAGCGGCGAGCGCCGGGATGCGTTCCGCTTCTTCCAGTACGCGCTGTGCCTGTGCGACGATGGCCGTGCCGATGGGGGTCGGCGTGACATAGCTCTTGCCGCGCTCGAAAATTTTTACACCCAGCTCTTCTTCCAATTTCTGAATTGCCAGAGACAGCGCGGGCTGGCTGATGAAAGCCTTTTCTGCGGCGCGACGAAAGTTGCGTTCCTGCGCCACGGCGACGATAAAGCGGAGTTCGTTGAGTGTCATATTGCCTCCAGTGATTTGAATAATAAATCACGTCGCCTTGAAAAATCAATTGGATTGATGGTGAGACAACGCCTACATTGCGGACGTAGCATTTAATCACTCGATATTTTCAAGGAGAGCAACATGTCCAACGCAGCGAAATGTCCGTTTGTTCATAAAGTAGGGAATGGTGCGTCGAACCGGGACTGGTGGCCGAACCGGCTTCCGCTGGAAATCCTGCACCAGCATTCTCCCCAGTCCAATCCGATGGCAGCCGATTTCAACTATGCCGAGGCATTCAAACAGCTTGATTTGGCTGCCGTCAAGCAAGACCTCACTTATCTTATGACCGACTCGCAGGACTGGTGGCCAGCGGATTATGGTCACTATGGCCCATTTTTCATTCGCATGGCCTGGCATAGCGCGGGCACTTATCGCACGGGCGATGGGCGGGGAGGGGCGGGTCACGGCAACCAGCGTTTTGCGCCGCTCAATAGTTGGCCCGATAACGTCAATTTGGATAAGGCGCGCCGCCTGCTGTGGCCTATCAAACAGAAATACGGCAAGAACCTCTCCTGGGCTGACCTGATTGTCCTCGCAGGTAACGTCGCGCTGGAATCCATGGGCTTCAAGACCTTCGGCTTCGCCGGGGGGCGCGAGGATATTTGGTCGCCTGAGCTGGACGTTTACTGGGGCAATGAGGCCAAGTGGCTGGACGACAAGGCGCGCTATTCTGGCGAACACAATCTCGAAAATCCCCTCGCCGCCGTGCAGATGGGGCTGATTTACGTCAACCCGGAAGGTCCCGGCGGCCAACCGGATCAACTCGGCTCCGCCCGCGATGTGCGCGAAACGTTCGCACGTATGGCGATGAACGACTACGAGACGGTGGCACTCACTTGCGGCGGCCACACCTTTGGTAAATGCCATGGCGCTGCTTCGGCCACACATGTAGGCGCTGAACCGGAAGCGGCACCTATAGCACAACAGGGCTTGGGCTGGAAAAATGACTTTGGTTCTGGACGCGGCGGCGACCAAATCGGCAGCGGCCTGGAAGGCTCGTGGACACCGACACCAACCCGGTGGGACATGAGCTACCTCGACATGTTGTTTGGCAACGATTGGGTATTGACCAAGAGTCCGGCGGGTGCCTGGCAGTGGACACCGAAAGAGGCAACCGATAGCAACCTGGCTCCTGCCGCGCACGATGCCTCGAAACAAGTACCCATCATCATGACCACCGCCGACATGGCGATGCGCATGGATCCAGCCTATGAAAAGATCGCGCGGCGCTTCCAGCAGAACCCGGCAGAATTCGCCGATGCCTTCGCCCGCGCCTGGTTCAAGCTCACGCACCGCGACCTGGGGCCGCGTTCCCGCTATCTCGGGGCTGAAGTACCCAGAGAAGCATTGCTCTGGCAAGACCCCATCCCCGCCGTCAATCATCCGCTGATTGACGATAAGGATGTCACTGCGCTCAAGTCCAGGGTGCTGGCGACCGGCCTGACTGTCCCGGAACTCGTTTCCACCGCCTGGGCTTCAGCCTCCACGTTCCGTGGCTCCGACAAACGGGGCGGCGCGAACGGCGGGCGCATCCGGCTTAGCCCCCAGAAGGACTGGGAAGCCAATCAGCCCGCGCAACTGGCGAAAGTGCTGACGAAGCTCGAAGCCATTCAGCGTGAATTTAACGCCGCGCAGTCCGCCGGCAAGCAGGTTTCGCTGGCCGACCTGATCGTACTGGCCGGGTGTGCCGGTATCGAGCAGGCAGCCCGAAATGCCGGACACCCGGTAAGCGTTCCCTTTACGCCGGGCCGCATGGATGCCTCGCAGGAACAAACCGATGTGGAATCTTTCGCCGTACTTGAACCGATCGCCGATGGCTTCCGCAACTACCAGAAGGCGCAATACAGCATCTCGGGCGAGGAGCTGCTGCTCGACAAGGCGCAATTGCTGACCTTGAGCGCGCCCGAAATGACGGTGCTGATTGGCGGGATGCGCGTGCTGAATGCTAACGCTGGAGGGAGTCAGCACGGCGTGTTCACCCAACGTCCCGAAGTGTTGAGCAATGACTTCTTCGTGAATCTGCTCGACATGAGTACGGTGTGGAATGCAGTATCGGATGCCGAGGAGGTGTTTGAAGGGCGCGATCGCAACACGGGAAAAATCAAATGGACGGGGACGCGCGTTGATCTGATTTTCGGCTCAAACGCCCAACTCCGTGCCCTGGCGGAAGTTTATGCCAGCGCGGACGCAGAGGAGCAGTTCCTGCATGATTTTGTGGCGGCCTGGAATAAGGTGATGAACCTTGATCGCTTCGACCTCGTGTCGGCTCGGCACTAAAAATCATTTAGCGGTTAAACTGGCTGCGCTATCGGTTTGGTGGTGCAGCCAGGGAGCAACATCATGAATACACGGTTGCATTTAGCGTTTCAAGGCGAGGCATGGTCGCATGATTTTGTGTCTGCATTACGGGAAAATAAAAACTGAGGGATGAATATGGATGCTGCACTG
>PEUR01000144.1 GCA_002780675.1 Gallionellales bacterium CG03_land_8_20_14_0_80_55_15
CCACCATAAAAACGTAAGTTATTGATTATTAAAGACAATATAAATTATACATTTAATTTCAACAACTAACGATGACATAGCCAAAATATTGCTTTATGTAAGAGGATAAAGGAAATGACTGATAATGTGGATCACAGTAAACGACGAATGTTAACGATCGCCACGGCGGCGGCGGGTGGTGTGGCAGCGGTGGGGATGGCGATACCTTTTGTGATGAGTTTGAATCCGAGTGAGCGCGCCAAGGCAGCAGGTGCACCGGTCGAAGTGGATATCAGCACCATGGAGCCAGGTGCTATTTTGAGTGTCGAATGGCAGGGCAAGCCGGTATGGGTTGTGCGGCGCACTAAGGAAATGCTCGATTTGCTGGCCAAACACGATGATGATTTGACGGATCCTGCGTCCTTGGTTCAACAGCAGCCGGACTATTGTTCCAATGCGACCCGTTCGATTAAACCCGAGTTTCTGGTGGTTCTCGGTATCTGTACCCATTTGGGATGTTCGCCCTCTTTCCGTCCTGAAGCCGCTCCGGCGGACTTGGGTGCGAACTGGGCGGGGGGCTGGTTCTGTCCATGCCACGGTTCACGCTTCGATCTGGCAGCGCGCGTTTATAAAGGCGTGCCTGCACCGACCAACCTGATTATTCCACCTCACAAATACTTGAGTGATACCCGTCTGCTCATCGGAGATGACGGCAAGGAAGGGGCAAACGCATGAGCCATCTCGCCACCAAACTCATTGCCTGGATTGATGAACGCTTTCCGCTGATTTCAACCTGGAAAGAGCATCTCTCCGAGTATTACGCCCCCAGGAATTTTAATTTCTGGTATTTCTTCGGTGGCCTCGCGCTGCTGGTGCTGGTCATACAGTTTGTCAGCGGCATTTTTCTCACCATGAACTACAAGCCGGATGCGGCTCAGGCGTTTGCCTCGGTCGAGTACATCATGCGCGATGTTCAGGGGGGGTGGGTGTTACGTTATATCCATTCCACCGGCGCTTCGATGTTCTTTGTGGTGATTTACCTGCATATGTTCCGTAGCTTGATGTATGGCTCGTACCGCAAGCCGCGTGAATTGCTGTGGATTATTGGTATGGTCATCTATCTGGCGCTGATGGCTGAAGCCTTTATGGGCTATCTGCTGCCGTGGGGACAGATGTCGTACTGGGGCGCGCAGGTGATTGTTAACCTGTTCTCGTCAGTTCCCTATATCGGTCACGATTTGGCAATTTTGATTCGCGGCGACTATGTTGTATCTGATTCCACGCTGAATCGTTTCTTCGCCTTGCACGTCATCGCTGTTCCGCTGTTATTGATCGGCATTGTATTTCTGCATATCGTGGCCTTGCATGCGGTGGGTTCCAATAACCCGGACGGTATCGAAATCAAGAAACACAAGGATGCGAACGGCCATCCACTGGACGGGATTCCTTTCTTTCCATATATGGTAGTCAAGGATGCGGTGGCGACGGTGGTATTCCTGATTGTGTTCTGCTCGATTATCTTCTTCGCGCCGGAAATCAACGGTTACTTCTTGGAGGCGAATAACTTCGTGCCGGGTAATCCCATGAAGACACCGGAACACATTGCGCCAGTCTGGTATTTCACGCCTTACTACGCAATTCTGCGCGCCATACCGCCGTTGTTCGGTTCGCAGTTCCCCGGTGTGGTGGCGATGGGTGTGGCGACGATGATTTTCTTCGCTTTGCCGTGGCTGGATCGAGGCCGTGTCAAGTCCATCCGCTATCGTGGTCCGATCTACAAAACCTTTCTGGCGGCTTTTGTAGTGAGCTTCATCGGACTGGGCTGGCTGGGTCTGCTGCCTTCCACACCAACCTACACCGTGATCGCGCGCGTCTTGTCGGTGGTTTACTTCGCATTCTTTTTCCTGATGCCGTGGTACACCAAAATAGACAAGTGCAAGCCTGAACCTGATCGTGTGACATCCACATAATTGAAAGAGGTTCGCTAACAGCAATTTGTCACCAGCCTTCAGGCTGGTGGATTTAGGCGGGGAGGGGTTTGCATCCCCTCCCCTACGCACCCTTAAACCCCGCCCTTCAGGGCGAGGTGGTGCTTGTTCCGGCCTAAAGGCCGGGGTTTCAAACCGATAAGGAATGAGAATGAATGCAATCAATAAGTTACGGGTGCTCGTGCTGCTGTGGATAGTCGTGCCGACACTGGCAATCGCCAATACTGAAATTCACCTGGACAAATTTCCAGTCACGCTGGAGAAGGATAATGCCTCCCTGCAGCGCGGCGCGAAATTGTTTACCGATAAATGTCTGGCGTGCCATTCGGCGACCTACATGCGTTACAGTCGTTTACATGATATTGGCATGAATGATGCGCAGGTGAAAAAGGAAATTGCGGTACCGGAAGACGGACAAATTTATTCCAAAATGCAATCTGCGATGGATGCGAACTCAGCCAAGCTGGCCTACGGTGTTGTACCGCCGGATTTGAGCGTAATCGCGCGTGCGCGAGGCGCTGATTGGCTTTATACCTATCTGCGCACTTTTTATGTTGATGCTAGTCGCGCGAGTGGCTGGAATAATACGACGTTCCCTAACGTGGGGATGCCATTTGTCATGTCTGATTTGCAAGGTGAGCAAGTGCTGGAAGTTGAAAAGCATGAAGGCCATGAAGTCAAGAAGCTGGTGATGAAGACACCGGGTTCCATGACTCCGGCTCAGTACGACAGCGCGATGGTAGATTTGACTAACTATTTGGTGTTCATGGGTGATCCCGGCGAAAAAAATCGTCATCAATACGGCTACATTGTGCTGGGATTTTTGTTGCTCCTGTTGGCACTGGTTTACGCGCTGAAACAGGAAATCTGGAAAGATATTAAGTAATTATTTGAATAATAAAGATATTTAAAATATCGCTGTGGGGTGTTTTAATGAGCAGTCTGGCGGCGGAGCTAATTACTCTGCCGCTTTTTTGTGCTTATGAGCTATGTTTTTTGTGCAAATGATCCAGTGAAATAGTTAATGTACGCGGAGCGTTTTTTAAAGAAGTATTGGCTTGTTCGACTAATTTGCCGTTATTTGTCAACAACGTCTTGAAAATGAATTCAATTTCGTCGAGCAATTTTTCAGGATTGCGCGTGTAGCGCAGCAGGAAATCGCTGCGGCGCGGATAAAAGTTAGTCCATTGCCAGGCCAGGAAATTTTCGTTGGCTTTAAATCCGGCATCGGCCAATACTTGTTTGAGTGCGACGACGGCAGGTAGAGAAAGTTGATCCTGTTTGGATGGCGTGTTCCACATCAGACCGAAAAAAATTCGCCACGAGCCACCCAAATATTGTTGTTCCAGCATGGGAAACAGAAACAGGGATTGTGGTTCGGCCATGCGGCATTGCAGCCCCACGAGTACCCCGGCTGCGTTGCGATCTTCTATGGTCTCCGCTATCCATGCACTAGTATGTTGATCGCTAATACGTTGTTGTAGCGATTTCCAGAAACGGCTATTGATTTGCGCGCGAATCTCATCCATCTGCTCGGCAACCGACAAGCCCAAGGGCAAATTTTCTTTTTTGGCAAAAAAATCCAGGACAGCTTGTTCTTCGTTCATGTAGGTGACCTTTTGGGATTGGTATATTAGCAAATTATGTAATAATTTGTTTTGTATGATAATTTTTTCTTAAATAGGCAACAAAATAAAATTCAGTATTGACTTTATATTTGAGACTAGACATTATTCGTCCGTGTAGTTGCAAAGTGTTTTTTCGGATGGAAAAACAGATAATAATTTTAATTGCGACACACCGCATCAAAAAATAATCCGATTTATCTGTTCGTTCATACTGGCCGCAAGCTGGTGTGGGGTCATTTGTTTGCCGGGGGAGCCCTTACGATGCACCGTTTCTTACGTTTATCATTCATGCTGATGGGGTTGTTGGTTGCTAGTGGAAGCTACGCTGCCGATACCCAAAAACCTACCTTAACGACTGAGGACGATTTAGGTCCGCAAGTCACCCAACCTATCGAATTTCCGCATTATCGCCATGCCGGGCTGAAAAATCCTGATGATCCAACCAATAGCGACCCTAGCAAGGGGGGTATGGAGATTGATTGTCAGTATTGTCACACCTATGCACGGCGCAGCGCGGTAGCCGGTATTCCTCCGTTACAAAAATGTATTGGTTGCCACCAGAACATCGAATCTGTGCGCAACAAGCCACGCATCGTAGAGTTGTTCAAGTACTGGGATGCCAAGAAGGCTATCCCCTGGAAGAAAGTTCACGATCTTCCAGACTTCGTTCGTTTTAATCATGAGCGTCATATCAAGCGTTTCGTCGAACAGCAGAACCGTCCTACTCAGGAGGCTTGCGGATATTGTCATGGCGATGTCAAGAGCATGACAGTTGCCCGTCGCAGCAAGTCACTCGCTATGGGATGGTGCGCCAGTTGTCACGAGAAGAATCATCCGGTAACGGCAGAGGGCGGTACGCCGATCGGCAATCAGGCTTACTGGTATAAATTCCAGAAACCGGTTGTGGCTTCATCTGACGGTGTGGTCAAGGCGCAAGGCCCGAATGACTGCTGGCATTGCCACAAGTAAGCTGAAAGGCTTTTGGTCGGATGCCCGGCGGGCATGAGATTCCAAGAAATTACCAGTGAGGTTGTTATGATTGATAGTAGTTCCATAAAACAATTGGCCGGGCACCCGTTTGATCGGCGTGATTTTCTGAAGGTGTTGGGCTGGAGTGGCGCGGCAGTCGCGTTGAGCGGTTGCGGCAACACTTCAATAGAAAATGGAAAAGAGACGGTGGTTTCCTATGTGGAGGCGGCTGACTACGTCATTCCGGGGGTGGCGGTGTATTACAACTCAACCTGCGCGCAGTGCGATGCGGGATGTAATATCAACGGCCGTGTGCGTGAAGGTCGCGTGTTGAAGCTGGAAGGCAATGCCGCTTCCGCCATCAACCGGGGCAAGATGTGTGGGCTGGGGCAGGCAGGGGTGCAACACCACTATAACCCGGATCGTGTGCGTGAACCTTTGTTGCGCAAGGGTGATAAGGGGGAAACAATTTCCTGGGATAAGGCTTATGCGCTGATTGCTGAAAAGCTGAACGGTGTGAGTGGCGAGCAGGTCGCGTTCCTGAGTGGCGCTGTCAGCGGTCATCTTAAAGTATTGCTGGGCAATTACCTGGAGAGTTTGGGCAGCAAAAATCTTTATGTCTATGAAGCGGTTGCGCCAGCAGTGCAACGCGCCGCCAACAAAAAAGCCTATGGCACGGAAATGCCGCGTTTTAACATCAACAAAGCCAAGGTTGTGTTGTCGTTCGGTGCGGATTTTCTGGGTAGCTGGGTTTCTCCGGTACATTTCTCCCAACAATATGCACAGTTCCGCAAGGGCGTGGATGGTCAGCGTGGGGTGCTGGTGCAGGTCGAGTCGAAGATGACTTTGACGGGTGCGAACGCTGACCGTTGGTTAGTGGTTCGTCCCGGCACGGAAGGTATTCTGGCGCTGGGTATCATTAACGCGTTGGGCGCTTCGGGTGTGACATTGTCGGGCGATGTGGCTGCTGCGGTTCAAGGTTATGACAAGGCGCGTGTCAGTAATGACACCGGCGTTTCGGTCGAACATCTGGACAAGTTGGTCGCCTTGCTGAAAGAACGAACCCCTAGCCTGGTGTTGGCGGGCAGTGCTGCCGAAGGTTACGCGCACGGTTCGCAAAATGCTGCGGCTATCAACTTGCTCAATCAGGTGTTGGGTAATGTCGGCAAAACGATCGAAGCCTCCGCTTCAGTACCCTTCCCGCAAATGATACCCGCAAAGGGCAATACCGCTGCACTGAAGACTTTGAATGATGATCTGGCAGCAGGTAAATACAAGGTGTTGTTTACCTATGCAACCAACCCGGTATTCACTGCGCCGGGTTCGATGAAGTTTAAGGCTAATCTGGCCAAAGCCGGATTCAAGGTTGCCTTTGCTCATTATCTGGATGAAACGGCGCTAGAGGCTGATTTGGTGTTGCCGCTGGATTCCGCTCTGGAAGACTGGGGTACTCAAGTTCCCGAATACATGGCGGAAGGCGCGCAGATCAATATCCAACAACCGTTGATGGAAAAACTTCATGCCAATACGCAGGGCATGGGTGACATCCTGTTGACCTTGGTCAAACAACGTGAAGCGGATAAATATAAGGACTTCGCGGATTACTACGGTTATCTGCGCGGTTCGCTGTTGACGATCAAGGGTGCGCTGGGGAGTGGTGGAACCGACGATGACACCTTCTGGGATGAAACATTGACCAGCGGGATCATCAAGTTGGCGGGTTCGGCAGAGCAGTTGTCGGGTAATGCGAGTGCGGCGGGGTTGCAGTTGCCCGCAGCAGCGGCAGCGGATGCCCAGTATTCCTTCCATCTGATTCCAAGTGTGACGGCCTATCTGCGTGATGGTCGTCATACTAACCAGCCCTGGTTGCAAGAATCTCCCGATCCACTGACCACTATCGTGTGGGATTCATGGGTGGAGATTCATCCCAAAAAGGCTGCGGAATTGGGCATTGTCGAGGGAGATGTTTTGGAGGTTTCCTCCAGGACGGGATCCATTAGGGCGCAGGCCTACCTGTTCCCCGGTATTCATCCTGACGCTATTTCCATCCCGCTGGGTCGAGGACATGAAGCGTTGGGTCGTTATGCCAAGGGTTACGGTGTAAACCCGTTCCAGATTCTGGATGCGGTGTTCGATCAGGAAACCGGCGAATTGGCGCTGCATGAGACACGCGTCAAAATCAGCAAGGTGGGACAGCGCATCATCGTAGTCAAGGATGAGGGTGCAGCAGGTGGTAAGCCGGAGCAAAGAAGGATCGCTCTGAGCAAATCCACTGACCAAGTTAAGCTTTCAGAGGAGGTCTAAGTTATGTCGGTGAGTAATTTATTAGAGAATTGGTCACAATTCCGCCATTTTCACCCAGTTGATGATAAGCCGCACGATCCCTATAAATGGGCGATGAGCATAGATATTGATGCCTGTTCAGGGTGCAATGCCTGTAGTGTGGCGTGTTATGCAGAAAATAATATTCCGGTAGTGGGTAAGGAAAGATTTCAGCATGGTCAGCAGATGCACTGGATGCGCATTGAGCGTTACTGGCCGGATCATGATTTTGATTTTCCAGAACAGGGCGCGGAATTCCTGCCCATGATGTGTCAGCAATGCGAAGCGGCTCCCTGTGAAACGGTTTGCCCGGTGGGTGCGACCAATCATACGGCTGACGGATTGAATTCACAGATTTACAACCGTTGTATCGGTTCGCGTTATTGTTCGGCAAACTGCCCGTTCAAGGTACGTTATTTCAACTGGTACGATTATCCAACCGACGAAACCGTTTGGCCAGCAGAAATGAATCGCCAGCTAAACCCGGACGTGTCGGTACGCGGCAAGGGCGTGATGGAAAAATGCACCTTCTGTGTGCAACGTTTGCGCGCCGCAGAGGTTACAGCCAAGGGAGAGGGGCGCATCGTACGCGAAGGCGAAGTACAAACGGCTTGTCAGCAGGCCTGCCCGACCAGCGCGATTTCATTCGGTAATCTGGTAGATCCGGAATCAAGAGTCCACAAACAATGGCAGGCCCAGCAAGTCGAGATGAATGTGGATGAACAGGAAAAAGACAAGGAACCCGGCGGCTCTCATTTGCGTGGCTACCGTATTCTGGAAGAATTGCGTCCGTACCCTTCTGTGATGTATCTGGAACGCGTGCGCGAAAGTGCTATTTAGTGCATGAACATGAAACTCGAGTAGCGTTTTGTTTGCCTCCCGCTCTTGTATCTTTGAGGCTTTGCCGGAGCGGATTGATGTAAGGGAAACAGTTATAACGTGTTTCATTATCGGGGGTGGTTTCTTTGCCATGCCCGTTAGATAACAGAAAAACCTTTAAGGAATAACTATGAAAGATATTCGCGAAGACATCGCTTGGGCAAAGATTAACCGGGATGTATTGGTTAGTCTGGAAAATCCGAGGAAGTTGTATTGGGTCATCGTGTTCGGGGCACTTTCGCTTTTTAGCGTAGGTCTCGGCTGCGAGATTTATCAGTACCAGGTTGGTATGGGGGTCGCTAATCTGAACAACCCGAATGTGTGGGGGCTGTATATCGCCACCTTTATTTTCTGGATCGGGATGAGTCACTCGGGTACGCTATTGTCAGCGATTTTGCACTTGATGCATGCTGACTGGCGTAAGCCCATCTATCGTTTCGCTGAAGCAATGACGACTTTCTCGCTGATGACTGCGGGACTGTTCGTTATGGTGCACATCGGGCGCTTGTGGCAATTTTACTATGCGTTGCCCTATCCAAATGATCGCGGGACATGGCCGAACTTCCAGTCTCCCTTATTGTGGGACGCGATGGCTATTTTTACCTATCTGAGTTCGTCGGTATTGTTTCTGTATGTCGGTATGATTCCAGACTTGGCCATTTGTCGCGATAACCTACATAAAGGTTGGCGCAAAAAACTGTACACATTATTGGCATTGGGTTGGGAAGGTACTGACCGTCAATGGCGCAACTTCCGAGTGACTTATCTGACCATTGCCTGTTTCCTGATTCCATTGGCGGTGTCGGTACACTCTATCGTTGCAAGTGACTTTGCCATGTCACAGCAACCAGGTTGGCACGTTACTTCATTCCCTCCTTATTTCGTGGCGGGTGCGCTGTATTCCGGCTGTGCGGCGATTATCACGCTGTTCATTATTCTGCGTTATGTGTTCAGGTTTGAAGATTACATGACCAAGAGCATCCTGAAAAAGACCGTGCGTCTAACCTTTGCGATCGCGATGGTATGGACTTACCTGAATGCCGTAGAATTCGCTGCCGTTTGGTATGGTCACGACATGGATGCGAAAGCGGTGCTGATTCAAAAAGCAACGGGTCCGTTCGCGCCATTCTGGTGGGGGATGGTGTTCTGCGGTTCGGTCGTACCCCTTATGCTGGCCTTCAAACGCTTCCAAACCAATATCCCGGTGTTGTTCGCAGTATCGCTGCTGTTGAATTTGGGGATGTGGCTGGAACGCTGGATGATCGTCGCGCCAACCTTTTCACATGGTTACTATCCATGGGTCTGGGATAACGATCAATGGCCCAGCCTGATTCAATGGGGTATGGTAATGGGTAGTTTTGGATGGTTTACTTTGCTGTTCATGGTGTTCTGCAAGGTGTTCCCATCGGTATCCATGTATGAAGTCAAGGAAATGGTCTATCACCGCAGTTTGCATCTGAAAAAGAATGAAACTGCTGGACAAGGAGCGCACTGATATGAGCAAACGTCATTTACTCGCAATGTTCAGCAGTTTTGATGAGGCTGAACTAGTCGTACAGGAACTGCGCAATACCTCTATCAAGGGCTTCGATGTCAATGATGATTTAGTGGTCAAATCACCCATCGAACATCCTGAGGTTGAAGAGTTTCTTGGCGAAAAACCCGTCTATGTGCAATGGTTTACCTTGTTCGGTGCGCTGATGGGTGGTTTGCTGGGGTTCTTTCTGATCTCGGGTGCGCAGGCCAATTTTTTTGAACAGTTAAAAGGGGGGAAGCCAATCGTGCCGTTTCCACCCAACTTTGTGTTGACCTATGAGATGTTTATTCTAGGGGGGGTGTATATCTCAGTGCTGGGATTCTTAATCTGCGCGGGTTTGCCGGCAAAGCGCTCACCTTTGTATAGTTCTAGCGTATCGGAAGATAAAATCGCGATTCTGGTAAAATCCGAAGCAGGTGCAACCAGTACGCTGAGGGCTATTTTCACCAAGCATCAAGCATTGGAAATTCAAGAAGAGGCAGGTAAATGAAAAAATTATCTCTGGCAATTGCGTTGCTGATAGCGCCCTCTCTGGCACAAGCGTGGCCATGGTCACAGGACATGGCCAATCAGGTGAGTGTCAAACCACAGGAAAGTCCCGATTCAGCCCATCCCGGCATGACACCCTTTCCAAAGCGTTCTCTGCCTGTAGCGGGTACGACCGTTATCGTCAAAGACGCTGATGCGGCTCGCAAGATGATCAACCCGATGTTGGCAGATGAAGCGTCGGTTGCTCGCGGGAAACGTTTATATGGTATTTACTGCACCCCTTGTCACGGCAAGAGCGGAACGGGTGATGGTCTGGTGGGTGAAAAATTGGTGATGAAGCCATGGAATCTGACGAATAGCAACGAAATGCATAATTGGAATCCTGCCGAGTATCCAGATGGTTACATTTTTGGCTATGTCTCATTGGGTGGCGCTGTGATGCCTAGTTATGCCAATGATTTGACGGCAACTGAGCGTTGGCATGTGGTGAATTACATCCGAAAAGTGTTGCAGAATAACCCAGCTCAACAAGCTGCGGCTCAAGCAAATTAGGAGGCTACGAAATGTTTGCATACAGTAATTTGGCGGTTTTGAATGTAAGTTTCGTGGTAGTGCTGTCACTGGCGTTGAGTGGCGTTGCCTTGTGTTCTGTGCTGCATCTGGTGGGAGCCAAATGGCAAAATGAAGTCAAGCATCTGGCTACCTCCTTGTTTGCGCTGTTTCCTTTGGCGTTTGTGTTGCTGGTAGTGATATTGCTGAATGGTCCTGCGTTCTTTTCATGGTGGGGACATAAGGTGGGTGTTCATGCCAGCATCCCGAGTTGGTATCAGCCTCACTGGTTTATCGCACGCGAAGTGATCGGCATGCTGTTTATGATGGTGCTGTATTGGGTGTTTATCAAGCGTCAGAATGTATGTGACCGCAGCCCGGCAGATGCAGCCAGTTTTCACCGAGTGGCTACTGTAATTCCATTCTTTTTTGTGCTGTACAGCACAATGATCGCTTGGGATTTTGAAATGACTCTCGTGCCTGAATGGCACAGCGCAATTTATGGCTTACAGCAGTTCGTCAGTAACTTTGGCATGTTCCTTGCCTTTTTGGTGGTTTGGGTTTCAGCATGGAATGCCCGCCAAAATCAGGCGCATCCGATAGCGGCTTATATTTACAACCATATTGCACAGATGTTGCTGGCTTTTACCTTGTTGTGGATATACACCTACTATTCGCAGTATCTTACGATTTGGTATGGCGATTTGCCAGACGAAACAGGACGTGTGTTTGGTATGCAAAACGGTGACTATGCTTTTCTGTGGTGGTCTGTATTGGTGCTGAAATTTGTCGTTCCTTTTACAGCACTCTCTTTCCCCGGCCCGCGTCACAATATTGCCGCAATCAATGCAGTGGCCATTTGCATTATCGTAGGTACTTTGTTTGAGCGTTACGTCTGGATTGGTGGGGTTACCGGTAAGGGCGATTATCCATTTGTAGCGACAATAGTAATTGGCGGCGCGGTTGCCTTGATTGGATATTTTCTGGTCAAGACGCGTTTGCAAGGTACTCAGTTAGTAAAGGAATAAGTGTTAATGATGACGTTGTATTCGGGTACTACTTGCCCATTTAGCCACCGCTGCCGTATCGTGCTGTTTGAAAAAGGCATGGACTTTGAAGTCATAGATGTTGATATGTTGCATAAGACCGATGATGCAGCAGTTAACAATCCATATGGCAAAGTCCCTGTTCTGGTTGAGCGTGATCTGGTGCTGTTTCAAGCAAACATCATCAATGAGTATATTGATGAGCGTTTTCCGCATCCACAATTGATGCCGCCAGATCCAGTGATGCGTGCACGTGCTCGTTTATTCCTGCATCAGTTTGAGCAGGAGTTGTACGCTCATATCGCTACGATAGAGCAGGGGGGGAAGGCTGCTGACAAGGCTCGTGTCATCATTCGCGATAATTTGACGCAGTTGGCTCAGATATTGACCAAGCAGAAATTTCTGTTGGGAGAGGAGTTCTCCATGCTAGATGTGGCAATTGCGCCGCTGTTGTGGAGGCTGGATCACTTTGGTATCAATATGCCCAAGGAAGCCGCTCCACTGATGAAGTATGCAGAGCGTATCTTCTCTCGCCAGGGTTTTATTGATGCGCTGACGCCCTCTGAAAGAGCCATGCGGAAATGAGCGACCTGTCTACTCGCCCGTATCTGATACGAGCGATATACGAATGGTGTATAGACAGTGCGTTGACCCCTTATCTAGCTGTGCGTGTCAACGAAAATACTGAGGTTCCGGTTGCATATGTCAAAGCGGGTGAAATCACGCTGAATCTTGGTGCAGGAGCCGTTAGAAATCTGGAAATGGGCAACGAGTTTATTAGTTGCAATAGTCGTTTCGGTGGATCGCCCTTTCAGCTATTCATTCCAGTCGAGGCTGTGATCGGAATTTTTGCCAAGGAAACGGGGCAAGGTTTAGTGTTTCAAGGGTCTGACTCGCAACAGCCGCCTCCTGATTCGGGCGGAGAAGAAACCAAACCAAAATCATCAGGCAGGCCGATGTTAAAAATCGTTAAATAAATCAGTTTCCTGTTTAGTTGAAATAATAAAGCCGCTTATAGCGGCTTTATTATTTCAACACATAAGAGTAGATTTTCTAGGAAGGCATGGTGATTAGTGATTGCATTTTACCGAGTGCTTTCTGTTCGATTTGACGAATACGTTCTGCCGAAACATTAAATTCTGCTGCCAGTTCGTGCAAGGTACTGGCTTGACCTTCACATAGCCAACGCGATTCGATGATACGACGACTCCGCTCATCCAGACTGGCTAGGGCACTCGACAAGCCTACGGTTTTCAGGTGTTCGTATTCCGATGCCTCCAGAATGCGGGAGGGTTCAAGCTCGCTGTTTTCAGCCAGATAATGAATCGGGCTATAGGCATCTTCCTCATCGGCATCCGTAGGATCAAGTGCTACTTCGTGTCCTGCAAATCGGGCTTCCATCTCCAGTACATCAGATTCTTTTACATTCAACTGCTGCGCAATTTCGCTAACTTGTTCTGGCTTGAGGGATACAAAGCCTGTTTTAAGGCTGCGCAAATTGAAAAAAAGTTTGCGTTGAGCCTTGGTGGTGGCGATCTTGACCATGCGCCAGTTGCGTACTACGAATTCATGAATCTCGGCACGTATCCAGTGAAGAGCAAAGGAAACAAGACGCACACCGCGTTCCGGGTCGTAGTGCTTGACTGCCTTCATCAGACCGATATTACCTTCCTGGATCAGGTCTGCCTGAGGCAAGCCGTAACCGGCATATCCGCGCGCCACGCTAACCACGACGCGTAAATGAGACATGACCAACTGACGTGCCGCATCGAGATCATCCTGAGTTTTGAACCGCTGGGCTAGGTCGTGCTCCTGCTCCTGTGTCAGTACCGGGATGCGGTTGACTGACTGGATGTAACTATCCAGACTACCAACAGCAGAAGGAATCGGAAAATTCATAGCGTTATTCATAGCGTCACCTTATTAACCAAGGAACCTTGGCACTCGTCTTTGAGAGCTAAGGGATGGTGAAGTTCATGAAAAAAGAATTAAAACCGCTTAAAGACTATAGAAAATTCAATTTTAAAAAAATTATTCTTCGCCAGCCGTAGAGCAGGGTGAATCCAGAACTCTACCTGCTGAGTAACCCAATAATCCAATCGCAATCAGTACCAAGATCATGCCGAGGATATTGTTGACAACAAAACCGCCAATCAGGAACAGCGCGATTGCTACAGGTATTGCCAGAAACATACCACGTAATTTGGAATCCATCATTACTCCCTATCTTTAAAGTCAATAAAAAAGCAGAAATCAAGGGCGAAATAATATCCGATTGTGAGTGGCAAATGTGAGTTACATAAGAAAAAATGCTTGTCAAAGCTGAATATGGCTTCAGTGGGTCGTTTTTTAACGTGAAATTTGCGCAGCGACGAATCGTACCCCTCGCCCTCTGGGGTAACCAGCCACTTGCCAGCTCTGGTACCCAAAGGGTGCTTGTACCCTTTAGGGTGCTTGTACCCTTTAGGGGGTGCTGGCTTATAAGGAGTGACTTTGCAATCGTTTTTTGATTGCTTGGTCAATACTTGGTTGTTTCATCAGTGGATGGGCTATCCATGATGGCTTGGGCTTTAGCCCTTACCAGAATTGAGTTGTTTTATCAGTGGTTCCATCAGAGGGGGAGCGGGGGGTGAACGAGGGGTTTCGCGGAGCACGCACCAAGCCTTGTGAACGATTTCGGCTACGCCGAAATGCGCCCTGCAAGGGAGGGAACGGGCATGGCGGGTTTGCTGTTACCCACAGGGCAACCTCCCTGCGAGAATCATTTCATTAGGCTATGTCACAGTTAAATAGTGGTGGTCTCGCAAGCCTTATGGATGCAGTGTTTCGGCAGGGGTTATAAAAACACAACTCATTGATTATTAAGTATAATTTGAATGAGGGATTTTGCTTCAACAATTAACTGTGACATAGCCTTTCATTATCAGGAGCTGCATTTTTGCCATGCCCGTTAGTGAGATTCAACATGAGACAAATGACGTGACACCGATAGCCAGGCCCCGAGTAGACCAAGATAGACTGAGAATAATAAAAGGGAAAGCACGTCGCCTAGTGATAGCGGTTGCAGGGAAAAATTGCTGGCGTATAACCTGGACAGTGTCGCAAGAGGGGGCTGGAGCAACAACAGGCTGGTGGAGATGATTAGCAAAGCTGTGATACCGCCCAGCAGACCTTGCAGGGCACCAAAAAACAGGAACGGTCTGCGAATAAAGCCATTGCTCGCTCCGATTAACTTTGCGACCTGAATTTCGTCACGTTGCGTAAGAATTTGCAGACGTATCGTGTTGAAAGTTATGGCAATCAGGGCAAGGCTAAGCAGACCGGAGAGTATAAACACCGCGACACGGGCAAAACTCAGCAAGGCATCCAGTTTATAAGCCCATGCAGAATCGTGTTGCGCTTGTTCTACCTTGGGCATGTTCTGGAGTGCTGTGCGCAATTCGTCCAGTGATTTGGCACTGCCAGGCTTGGGTACTATCACAAAAGCATCGGGCAATGGATTGCTTTCCAGTCCAGCGATGACATCGTCAAGGCCGGAGCTTTGTTTAAGTTCTTCAAGCGCATCGTTACGGGACACAAACTTTACGCTGGCGATAGCCGGGTGTCGGGATAGCTGAGTGCGTAATTGCGCGATGTCCTCCTGGCTGGCATCCAAAGCAAGAAACAGGCTGATTTGCTGTGGGCCGGATAGCTGCGCTACCAGGCCTTGGGCATTTTGTAGCAGGACATACATGCCGGCAGGCAGACTGAGCGCAATGCCTATGACTAAGATGTTGAGCAATCCTGCCAAGGGAGAAGCGAATATGCGCCGCAAGGCAGTCCATAAGATAATCAATGGCTGAGTAAGGGTACGCATCATGCCTGTCCTGAGCTTGCTGGGGGCAGGTCGTATTGCGGTGGTTGTATTTCGCCGTGCTTGAGTGCAATTACCCGAATTTTAGGGTCATGCAGTACGCTGGTATCGTGAGTCGAGATGAGCAGGGTAACTCCGACCTGATGAAATGAATCGAAAATTTTCATGATTTCTTGCGCATATTCCGCATCCAGATTGCCGGTCGGTTCGTCAGCCAGCAGGATGGAAGGACGGTTCACGATGGCTCGCGCGATGCACAGCCGTTGCTGTTCACCACCAGACAGCGCGATGGGGTTGATTTTTTCTTGTTTCAGCAGACCGACCTTGTCCAGTGCTGCGCGCACACGTTTGCCACTTTCGCGACTATCAAAGCCGCAAATCTGTAACGGCAGCAGCACGTTGTCGAACACAGTGCGGTCAAACAGTAATTTATGATCCTGAAAGATGATGCCGAGGTGGCGACGCAGATAGGGTATGGCAGCACTTTTGAGTACGCCAACATTCTGATTATTGACCAGCACAATTCCCGAAGTAGGGCGCTCAATCGCGGCGATTAGTTTGAGTAATGTGCTTTTACCTGCACCTGAATGCCCGGTAAGAAAGGCCATTTCTCCTTTTTCCAGATTAAACGAGATGCTCTTTAGCGCCTCGTAGCCACCGGGATAACGCTTGCAAACCTGTTGGAATGAAATCATGAAGGCATATCCAGTAAGGCTGCAATAAACTCTTCTGCGACGAATGGCCGCAGATCATCCAGATCTTCTCCCACGCCAATGAAACGCACCGGAATGGGATGCGCGCGGGCGATGGCGGCAATTACGCCGCCTTTGGCCGTGCCATCCAGCTTGGTTAAAATCAGGCCAGTCACGCCAAGTGACGCGTCAAAGGCTTTGACCTGGCTGAGCGCGTTCTGTCCGGTGTTGGCATCCAGCACCAGCAGCACTTCATGAGGCGCATCGGGCAAGACCTTGCCGATGACGCGTTTCACTTTCTTGATTTCCTCCATCAGGTGAATCTGGGTGGACAGTCGCCCTGCGGTATCCGCCAGCACCACATCTATTTTGTGCGCCTGCGCCGACTGGATAGCGTCATAAATCACGGCGGCCGCATCGCCGCTCTGTTGCGCGATAACGGTAACGTTGTTGCGTTCGCCCCAGGCAATCAGTTGTTCGCGCGCCGCCGCGCGGAAAGTGTCGCCCGCCGCGAGTAGCACCGACAAGCCTTGTGTCTGAAAATGCTTGGCCAGCTTGCCGATGGAAGTAGTCTTGCCCGCGCCGTTTACGCCGACCATCATGATGACGAAAGGCTGATGCGTATTCGCTTGTAGCGGTACGGCCAGGGGTTTAAGCAGTTTCAGCAGGCAGTGCGCCAGCGCCGCCTTGAGTTCGGCTGCTTCGACGAGCTTGTGTTCCTTGACGTGGCGGCGCAGATCGGCGAGCAGCGCGTTGGTTGCATCCATGCCGACATCGGCGCTAATCAGGATGGTTTCCAGCTCTTCGTAGAGGTCGTCATCTATCTTGCCGCCACGGCTGAACAGGTCGGATAATTGGCTGCCAGTGCGCGCCAGACCCAACTTAAGCCGTGCAACCCAGCCTGAGCCGGGCTTCTCGGCAACATGGGGCGTGGATTTTTCGGGTGTGTTTCTTTTTAGAAAACTAAACATTTGGGATGCGTTCCGGGCTGAGGCATAATAGACAAGGAGCAGCCACCGTATTTTAAGGGGCTGCCGCTTTATTTTATGCTGATTAGAGGCTAAAGGGCTAGGGAATATGAGGATTTATCGTTTTTTTGTCGCGTTGCTGGTTGCCGGAACGCTGCAAGTTGCGCAGGCCGAAGTGTTTGAACACACGTTGTCGAACGGTTTGAAAGTGATCGTCAAGGAAGATCATCGTGCGCCGGTGGTGGTGCAGCAGATATGGTACAAGGCGGGCAGCATGGACGAGATTACCGGCAAGACTGGTATCGCGCATGTGCTGGAACATCTGATGTTTAAGGGGACAAAGCAAGTCCCGGCGGGTGAGTTTTCGCGGCGCATTGCCGCTGCTGGCGGGCGTGAAAATGCTTTTACCAGCTATGACTACACCGCTTATTTTCAGCAGTTGCATAAATCAAAATTGCCGCTGGCGATGCGGCTGGAATCGGATCGGATGCATGGGTTGAATTTAACGGATGCTGAATTTTCCAAAGAAATCAAGGTGGTAATGGAAGAACGCCGGATGCGTACCGACGATGATCCACATTCGTTGTTGCAGGAAAAAATGATGTCGGTAATCTTTCAGGAGCATCCTTACCAGCATCCGGTGATCGGCTGGATGAGCGATCTGGAGACGCTGACAGCGGCAGATGCAAAAGCGTGGTACCGCCAGTGGTATGCGCCCAACAATGCCACGCTGGTGATTGCGGGCGATGTAGATGCGTCCGTGGTATTCAAGCTGGCGCAACGCTACTATGGCAATATCCCCCGTCAAGTTTTGCCGATACGCAGAAACTTCACCGAACCCGCACAACTCGGCATCAAGCATCTGGCAGTGAAAGCGCCCGCAGAATTGCCGCAATTGGTGATGTCCTACCATGCGCCCGTGTTGAGCAAGCCCGCTCAGGACTGGCAGCCATATGCGCTGGAGATTATGGTCGGGGTGCTGGATGGCAGCGAGTCGGCGCGTCTCAACAAGCATCTGGTGCGCGAGCAGCAGATAGCCAGCGCGGTGGGGGTGGGATATGACTCTGCCTCGCGCGGTCCAGGGTTAGTAACGCTGGAAGCGACTCCCAGCACGGGCAAGACGATCGGTGAGGTCGAAGCCGCTTTGCGTCAGGAAATCGCATCGCTCGTCAAGGACGGTGTGAGCGCCGAAGAGTTGCAGCGCGTCAAGGCTCAGGTCAGAGCGGGGGAAGTTTACAAGCTCGATTCGGTGTTCTATCAGGCGATGCAAATCGGTCAGATGGAAAGTATCGGTCTGGGACACAAGACGTTGCCGTTGATGCTGGAGAAATTGCAGGCGGTGACCGCCGAACAGGTGCAACAAGTCGCGTTGACTTTTTTGCAGGATGATAATTTGACGGTGGCGGTACTCGACCCGCAACCGCTGGATAGCAATAAAAAGAAAATTACGGAAGGAAATCGCCATGCTCGCCAGTAAATTGTTCGCGGCTAAATTGCGCGCTGGGACAGCGTTGGCGGTCGTGCTGTGCTGTGTTGCGACGACCTCTTTGGCGACTCCACACATTCAACACTGGCAGAGCGCCAGCGGCGCGAAGGTGTTGTTTGTCGAAAATCATGACATTCCCATGTTGGACGTGGCGGTCAGCGTGGCGGCAGGCAGCAGTTTTGATACGGCGGAAAAATCCGGCGTGGCGGGCATGACACAGCACTTGCTCGATCTCGGCACAGCGCAGTCGAGCGAGGACGATATTTCGCGCGGCATGGCCGATATCGGCGCGCAGCTGGGCGGCAGTTTTGATCAGGACAGGGCGAGTGTGTCTTTGCGCACCTTGAGCAGCGAACGCGACCAGGCATTGCGCTTGATGGCGGGCGTGTTGCAACAGCCAGTCTTCCCCGAAGCTATTTTGGCGCGGGAAAAAGCGCGCGTCGTAGCCGCCTTAAAGGAGGCGGAAACGCAGCCTGCCAGCATCGCCGACAAAGCCTTTCAGCAAGCGGTGTTCGGCGCACACCCCTACGCTTTGCCAGTGTCGGGCGAAGTGGCCAGCGTGGAAAAAATTACCGTGCAAGACCTGCAAGATTTTTATCGCACCCATTACAGCGCCAGCCGTGCGGTGGTCGCCATCATGGGCGACGTGACCCAAGCGCAAGCCGAAGCGATTGCCCAGCAACTCACCGCCGCGTTGCCGGTATCCGCCGCGCCGCCTGCTTTGCCCGCTGTTGCCATGCAGATTGCGGCTTCCGAACAGCGCATCCCGCATCCCGCCAGCCAGAGCCATATTCTGATTGGCGCGCCGGGTATGTCGCGCACGGATCCCGACTATTTCCCGCTGTACGTCGGTAATTACATACTGGGCGGGGGCGGCTTCGTTTCGCGCTTGATGAATGAAGTGCGCGAAAAACGCGGGCTGGCCTACAGCGTTTACAGCTATTTCATGCCGCTCAAACAACCGGGCGCGTTGCAGATCGGGCTGCAAACCAAGAAGGAACAGGCTGACGAGGCACTCAAGCTGGTGCGTTACACGCTGGCGGAATTTATCGCTAAAGGCCCGACCGAAAAGGAATTGCTGGGCGCGAAACAGAATATCATCGGCGGCTTCCCGCTGCGCATAGACAGCAACCGCAAGATACTGGACTATCTCAGCGTCATCGGTTTCTATGACTTGCCGCTGACTTATCTGGATGATTTTACTGGAAAAATTGAGCGCGTCACGGTGGCGCAGATTCACGAGGCGTTTGCGCGTCATATCCATCCCGCGCAAATGGCGACGGTCATCGTCGGCGCGCCCGAAGTCAAGGAAACCTCGGGAGTAAAAAATAAATAAGCTCAGAATAGGGGGAGGCGAGCTGCGCAGCCGCGTGATTGCCTTTCCCGATGCGGAAGGCTTGCGTCCCACGCCCGATCGGGTGCGTGAGACGCTGTTCAACTGGCTGGGGCAGACGCTGTATGGCAGAATTTGTCTGGACTTGTTCGCCGGCAGCGGGGCGCTGGGCTTCGAGGCTGCGTCCAGAGGTGCGGAGCAGGTAGTGATGGTGGAAACCAACCCGTTGGTATTCCGCGCTCTGAAAGACAATGTGGGTAAATTAGGCTGCGCCAATGTCACCTTGTGCCATCAAGATGGGCTAAAATTCGCGCGGGGCGACAAACGCGGGCAACAACTGACGCGTTACGACGTTATTTTTCTGGATCCGCCCTTCAAAAGCGATTATTTGCCCGAGCTGTTGGAAGTCCTGCCGGAACGTCTGAACGAAGGTGGCGTGGTGTATGTAGAAACCGGCGCGCCATTTGAAGTTCCAGTGTCTTGGCAGGTCATTAAATCGGGCAAGGCGGGGCAGGTGTGGTTTCAACTGATACAAATCAAGAAATCCACTTTTGAGGGATGAAGCGCAAGAAGCCGCGCAGCGAATGACGCAGGCATATAGATGAATAGACAAGGAATGAGCGAGCACGCGATACCGCGATTCGCCTTCAAAATGGATTTAAGATGATTAAAGTGGTTTATCCCGGAACATTCGACCCTATCACCAGTGGCCACGAAGACGTGGTGCGGCGCGCGACGGGGTTGTTTGGCGAAGTGATTGTGGCGGTTGCCGCCAGTCGCTCCAACACGCTGTTTTCGCTCGATGAAAGAGTGGCGATGGCGCGCGAGGTTTTTGTGGATTACGCCAACGTGCGGGTGGAAGGCTTCGATGGTTTGTTGATGAATTTTGTGCGCTCGCAACAGGCGCGCGTGGTATTGCGCGGTTTGCGCGCCGCGTCCGATTTCGAATATGAATTTCAGCTGGCGGGCATGAATCGCAATTTGTATCCCGAGATGGAAACGCTGTTTTTGACCCCCGCAGAACAGTACACCTTTATCTCGGCTACAATGGTGCGCGAAGTTGCGCGCTTTGGCGGGGAGGTGGGAAAATTCGTTTCGCCTACCGTGGTGGCCAGATTGAAACAAAAAAATAATTTAACTTGATTTAATCTTAACAGGAGAAGAAGTATGGCACTGATTATTACCGATGAATGTATCAACTGCGACGTATGTGAGCCGGAATGCCCGAACGACGCGATCTCGCAAGGCGATACCATCTATGAAATTGACCCGAACAAATGCACCGAGTGCGTAGGCCATTACGACACGCCGCAATGTGTGGAAGTGTGTCCGGTGGATTGCATCCCCAAAGACCCGGCCCATGTAGAAACCCCTGAGCAGTTGCAGGTCAAATATGAAAAACTGATGGCGGCCAAGGGTTAATTCCCGTTAGCTGGGCTGTGTGACCCGAAAACCGCGCTCGACTCAGCGCGGTTTTTTGTTGGATTTTTTATACGCTGTGTCGGGTGCGGCAATAGGCTCGCTGGCGGCTTGTATGGGGGCGGGCAGGTTTTTCGGCGCGTGGATTTTGACTTGTTTGTTCACGTTCCTTTCGCCAAACACCACCTCGATCGCGCTTTTCGGTACGTCAAATACTTCTGCCAGAAATCTCACCATGTACGCGGTCGCGCCGCCCATGCGCGGAATCGCCTTCACGGAAACTTCGAGCTGGTGGCCGATGACCCTGCCTATCTCATCCCGTTTGGCGCTGGGGCGACCGAGGATGTTGAGTACCAGCGTGTCACCTTCCCAGCGGTAGAACGCTTCGGTATTTCTCTTGCCGGGTTTGTTTTTGTTGGATGCAGGGAGAGCTTCGCTAAAAAGTGGCATGGGTGTTATTTCCAGACAGAGTAGATAGGGGCAGCCGTGCTGCTTGCGCCCACTGCGGGCAAAGTATAAAAGTCGAGCAGGGTGCGCAGCACATTGTAATGATTGATCGCTTGATTGTCGCTGCCTGATTTTACTATCGGCCCCGTCAGTAGTGTAAAAATATGATTATTATTCAAATAGTTATCCTCGTCCCAAGTGAGAATTAACAGGCTATTGTGCTTGCCTGCCCACTGCACATAGGGTTCGATATGCGTCTTCAGCCAGTCATCTGCCGCCTCGAAACTCCCGTCGTGCATGTCGTTGTCCTGATTCGGAATGACGAAGGAGACAGTGGGCAGCCGGGAAAAATCAGCAGGAAAATCGCTAAAGCGCAGATTCATTGCGGCGGGTAGCCGCGTGCCTTGCCAGTTCACCAGCGGATTGTGTTTGCGCATATATGCGCCAGATGAGCAAATGCCGTCGCCCGCTGCGGGCAGCGATTCGGCGTAGCTGGCAAAGCTCAAGCCCTTTTCCTGCAAGGCACTGGCGAGATTATCCGAGTCAAACGTATAGGGGCAGGCATTGCTGGTGATGCCCTGCGTCGCGCCGGAAAACAAGGCCAGATAGTTCGGTTGGCTGGGGTGCGTCACGCCGTAGGATTGCGTGAACAACATGCCGCGTTTCGCCAGCGCGTGGATATAGGAATCGCTGTGTCGCTTGTCCATGATCTGTTCAAAGCTGCGATTCTCCTCGATGACGACGACTACATGGTCGGGGCGCGGCAGGGGGGCGGCCAGACTGGTTGGTGCGAATGCCAGGCACGATAGGCAGGACAGCGAAAAAGCGAATAGTGAGCGGAGGGTGGGGTGCATTTTTTACCTTTGGCAATGGTTGCAATAGAAACTGGATCGTTGTCCCTGTTTGATCTGCTTGATGGCGGTGCCGCAGCGGCGGCAGGGCTCATCGGCGCGCCCATACACCCAGTGTTGATGCTGGAAGTAACCGGGTTTGCCGGAAGTGTTGACGAAATCGCGCAGCGTGCTGCCGCCCGCCAGAATGGACTCGCTCAGGGTGGCGCGGATTTCGGCGACCAGTCGGGCACAGCGCGGCAGGCTGAGTTGACCCGTTTTGAGCTGCGGCCTGATGCCAGCGCGGAACAGTGCTTCATTGGCGTAGATGTTGCCGATGCCGACCACGATATGATTGTCCATGATGAACTGCTTGATGCTGACATTGCGCCCCTGCGCTGCCTGGTAGAGCGTGCGCGCATCGAAACCGCTTGTCGTGTAACCGTCATCCAGCGGTTCGGGACCCAGGCTGGCTAATAGCGGGTGGGTGTGCGGGTCGCCTGTATGCCACAACACCGCCCCGAAGCGGCGCGGGTCGCGCAGCCGCATCAGATGGTCGTTGTCTAAAATCAGATCGAAATGGTCATGTTTTTCTGGCGGGGTGCCGACTGGCAGGACGCGCAGACTGCCGGACATGCCCAGATGCAGGATCAGCGTGCCGGTGTCAAAATTTAGCAGCAAGTATTTAGCGCGGCGGGTGAGCGAGCCTATCACCCGGCCATTCAGCAACGCCGGCAGGTTGTCAGGAATCGGCCAGCGCAGGCGCGGGTTACGGATGACGACCCCGACGACCGTCGCGCCCTCAAGATACGGCATCAGTCCGCGCCGCGTGGTTTCGACTTCGGGTAGCTCAGGCATGGGGTTTCGTGAGGGTACGGCGGAGAAGATCGCGTTCAGGCACGGCGGCGCTTCCACCAGATAACGCCGCCCACCAGCGCCAGCAGCAGCGGCAAAGCGATCAGGAAACCAACGCTGATGACGGTGAGTTGCGTCTTGTTGAGCACGAGGTTGCTGTCTTTTGCGGCGCGTGGTTGCAGGGTGATGAGGTGTTCTTCGCCCGTCAGCCAGTTGATCATGTTAACGCCCAAGTCCACGTTGCCGCCGTTACCGGCGAAGCTGTTGGCGAGGAAAGCACCGTTGCCGACCACCACGAGGCGCTGTTCGGTATCGTTGATGTTGCGTTGCATGGCGAGCGCGATGGCGACGGGGCCTTTCGTGTCGTGCTGTTTGTCGAATTTCAATGGGCGGCCATTACTGTTGAGGCCGCTGGCATCGAGTCCCTTGGTCTGCGGGCTTACCCAGCCGCGCGCGGCGGCTTCCACCAGCACATGATGTTGCCATTCCGGTGCTTCGTCCCATTCAAGCGGGCGCGCTGATTGGAAAGCGGTAATCAGGTTGAATCCGTTGGTGATGGCGTGCGGCGGGTAACTCGTACCCAGCGACCAGGTGGCAGGCGCGTTCATTTCGGCGGCGGCGGGGTCAATCACGATGCCTGGCGGCAACACCAGATTGAGTTTGTCGGCGAGGCGTTCCAGCCCGTGCAGCGGTCCGGCATCCAGCAACCAGAGCAGGTTGCCGCCGCGCTCGACGTAATGCAGCAGTTTGTCCACTTCGCCGGGCATCAGGTCTAGCTGCGGCTGGGT
>PEUR01000197.1 GCA_002780675.1 Gallionellales bacterium CG03_land_8_20_14_0_80_55_15
GCAGCGTGAGGCTACACAGCAAGACCAGCCAGAGTAAGTAGCGTTTATGCATCATCAAAACTGAAAGTAAAGAAAGGTGGATTGCTGCGACAGGTTAATCAGCGCAAAGAAAGCCAGCCCCCAGATCAGCAGCGCGGACAGGAAATTGGCGCGCCAGCGCAGCAGGGTGGCCTGGGCGGGCGGCACATCCAGCGCGGGCTTGAAGGATTGCATGATAGTTTGCGTATTGGGCGCGAACCACACCACCAACAGCAATATCCACAGCCAGTTGATCATGCCGCTGGTAGCCAAGCCATTGCTGGGCGCAAACAGGCCGTGGCGGTCAAACCAGCTGTGAATTTCCGGGAAACGGGTAAACCAGTTGTCGGGCAGCGTCACGCCGTTGAACCCCAACATGGTTTGGGTCATGGCGGTCGCGGTGTGCAGGTCGGCGGCGCGGAAGAATACCCAGGCGAGCGTGACCGCGAGAAAGGTCAACAGCACCGCCAGCGCGTGTGCCGGGCGGGATAACGGCGCTTTGGGATTTTGTCCCAACGCTTTGCGCAAACTGTGCCAGCCGTGATTGATGACCAGAAACACGCCGTGCAGTCCGCCCCAGACCACAAAAGTCCAGCCCGCGCCGTGCCACAGTCCGCCCAGCAGCATGGTGGTCATCAAATTCACATAGCGATGCGCGCGGCTCTTGCGGTTGCCGCCCAGCGGGATATACAAATAGTCGCGCAGGAAACGCGACAGCGTGATGTGCCAGCGCCGCCAGAATTCGATGATGTTGACCGACTGGTAGGGCGAGTGGAAATTGAGTGGCAGGAGGATGCCGAACATGCGCGACAGGCCGATTGCCATATCCGAATAGCCGGAAAAGTCGAAATACAGTTGCAGCGTGTAGCACAGCGCACCACCCCACGCCTCGATCAAGGTTAGCTGCACGCCCGCCGCCGACGCGTCGAACACCGTCGGAACATAATAGGCGATGCCATCGGCGATGACGACTTTCTTGAACAGCCCGATAACGAAAATCGTCAGTCCCACCGATAGGTTTTCGGTGTTGAAACGGTAGGTGGTGGGCTTGGAAAACTGCGGCATCATCTCTTTGTGATGCAGGATAGGCCCCGCGATCAGGTGCGGAAAATAAGTGACGAACAGCATGTAATGCACGAAGTTGTATTCCTTGACCTTGCCCTGATAGGTGTCCACCAGAAAGGCGATCTGGGTAAAGGTAAAGAAGGAAATGCCCAACGGCAGGATGATGTGGGCCAGATTCCAGTCCGTGCCAAGCAGCGGGTTCAGGCTGCCGACAAAGAAATTGGCGTACTTGTAGTAGGCCAACAGGCTCAAGTTGGCGGCAATCGCAAAGATAAGTAGGTGTTTCTTACGTCTCACATTCTCCACTTGCAACTGACCACTCACCTGAGCCTTAGCTATCCACGTCCCGAAGGCGTAGTTGCAGGCGATAGAACCCAGCAGCAGCCCGATATAAGCCGGATTCCAGTAGCCGTAGAAGAACAGCGAAGCTGCCGCCAGCCAGGCGGCGGCGTAGCGGTGGCTGAACCGCGCGAGCTGGAAGAAGCCCAGCAACACGACCGGCAGGTAGAGCAGGATGAAGCCGTAGGAATTAAATAGCATCAGGCAGCGTTATAAATAAAGGCGGTTAAACCGTAAGTGTGGGTATCGAAAAATCATAAAAATCTGTTACGCTATTTTATCAGGATATTTTGCTGGAAAATTGCGATGTCAATTTATGCGGTAGGCGACATTCAGGGCTGCTACACCGAATTGGTACAGTTGCTGGAAAAAATACGTTTTGATCCCGCGCAGGATCGGCTTTGGCTGGTCGGCGATCTGGTCAATCGCGGCGCGAATTCGCTGGAGGTGTTGCGTCTGGTGAAATCGTTGGGCGAGTCCGCCATCACGGTGCTGGGCAACCACGACCTGCATTTGCTGGCGGTCGCCAGCGGCACCTCCAGACTGCATCGCGGCGATACGCTGGACGACATTCTGCACGCGCCGGATCGTGAGGAATTATTGCACTGGTTGCGCCATCAGCGCTTGCTGCATGTCGAGGGGGAATTCGTGCTGGTACATGCCGGATTATTGCCAGGCTGGACGGTGCAACAGGCGGCGAGGCTGGCGCGCGAAGTGGAAGATGCTTTGCAAGCTAATGATTATATTCATTTTTTTGAGAACATGTACGGCAATAAACCCGCTGCATGGAATGACGGGTTGACGGGTTACAAGCGGCTGCGGGTGATTACCAATGCGCTGACAAGGATGCGCATCTGCACGGCGCAGGGGGAAATGGAATTCGACTTCAAGGCGGAGCAGCACAAAATCCCGTCGGGCTATCTGCCCTGGTTCGATGTGCCCGACCGTGCCACCCGCGCGGCAACCGTGGTTTTCGGCCATTGGTCGGCGCTGGGGCTGATGATTAAAGACCATGCCATCGCGCTGGATACCGGCTGTCTGTGGGGCGGGCCGCTGACCGCTATCCGGCTGGAAGACCGCGCGGTGATACAAGTGCCTTGCGCCGATAGCGCCGTGGCCAAACACTGGTGAGAGCCCTCTACACTTTACTGCTGTGGCTGCTGCTGCCTTGGGTGTGGGTGCGTCTGGCGTGGCGCGCTCGCCGTCAGCCGGAATATTTGCAGCATCTCGGCGAGCGTTTCGGGTTTTATGTATCCCCACCCTTGCAGGGGGGGGGGAGGGGGGGAGTAGTAAACCCGACAGCATCCATGCCCCATCCTTTACCTCAATATCACCCAGTTATCTGGCTGCACGCGGTGTCGGTGGGTGAAACTCGTGCCACGGTCAATCTAATCGCCCGCTTGCGTGCCGCCTATCCAGACCATCAAATCCTGCTTACCCACACCACGCCCACGGGGCGCGCTGCCAGCGAACAACTCTATGGCGACGGCGTGTGGCGCGTCTATCTGCCCTACGACTACCCGTTCGCGGTGCAGCGCTTTATGCGTCATTTCAAGCCTTGTCTCGGTATCCTGATGGAGACCGAAATCTGGTTCAACCTGATCCACGCAGCGCAGTGCGAAAGCGTACCGCTGTTGTTGCTCAACGCGCGCCTTTCGGAAAAATCGGCAAAGGGCTATGCGCGCATCGCCCCCCTGACGCGCTGTGCCTTGCAACAACTGGCTGCCATCGCCGCGCAAACCGCAGACGATGCGGCGCGCCTTAGCCTGCTGGGTGCGCGACAAGTCTCCGTGATGGGCAACTTGAAATTCGACATCATTCCGCCGCAGCCCATGCTGGAACTGGGCGCATCGTTGCGCCAGCAATTCGGCGCAACGCGCAAAATTTTTCTCGCCGCCAGCACCCGCGAAGGGGAAGAAGCCCTGTTGCTGGATGCGTTCAAGGCACAGGGCGGCATGACGGGTGCGCTGCTGGTCATCGTGCCGCGCCACCCGCAACGCTTCGATGAAGTCGCTGAAATGTTGGTAAAGCAACATCTTTGCTACCAGCGCAGGAGCGAGAACAGGGAAGTGTCATCGGAAATATCCGTCGTGCTGGGCGACAGCATGGGCGAGATGTTCGCCTATTACGCAGCCTGCGACCTCGCCTACATCGGCGGCAGCCTGCTGCCGTTCGGCGGACAGAATTTGATTGAAGCCTGCGCGGTCGGCACGCCGGTGTTGGTGGGAGAACACACCTATAACTTCGCCGATGCCACTCAACTGGCGGTCAAGGCGGGCGCGGCGGTGCGGGTGAGTGATGCAAAAGCGCTGTTGCAGACTGCACAAAAGCTGCTCAACGACGCGCCTTCCCTGGCCGCCATGCGTGAGCAAAGCCTCCGGTTTGTCGCCGCACATCGGGGGGCGACGGACAAGGCGATGGCGGTGATCCGGTGCTATCAGGGTTAGCCATTCGCCCCGAACATCATCCTTTTCGCGACAAATTTCTTGGCAAACGGCAGGCAGTCCAGCGCGGTCAGCGAGGCGGCGCGCGCGGCACTTACCAGCGGCAGCTCGTTGGAAAACAGGCGCACCAGGCTGTCGGTGAAACGGATGCCTGCCTCCCGATCCAGTTTGCGAGTGCTGCGATAGCCTTGCAACATCGCTTCCGTACCCAGTGTGTTAGCGGGGGCATCCAGCACTTCCTGCGCCAAGTCCCACGCATCGCGCAGCCCCAGGTTAAAGCCTTGTCCGGCCACCGGGTGCATGGTTTGTGCGGCGTTGCCCAACAGCACGACATGCGGCATCGGCGATTGCAGCGGGGCTTTTTTCAGCCCGAGCGCGAAGCAGGCGCGTTTGCCCACCGTTAAAAATTCGCCGACCCGGTCGCCAAAGTGCTGGTGCAATTCGTTAAGGAATTGCGCGTCGTCCCACGCCAGCATTTCCGCCACGCGCGGGTGCGGCGCAGTCCAGACGATTTCATAGCCGTCTTTGAAGGGCAGCAGCGCCACCGGCCCTTGCGGGGTGAAGCGCTCGAACGCGGTATCGGCGCGTGGGGCGGCGCAAGTGACATGGGTGATGAGCGCGCTCTGCCCGTAGTCGTGGAACGAAGGCGGATATTGCTCAGCCAGCAGCTTGCCGCCATCGGCGACCACCGCCAGGCGGGTGCGCAGCGTGTGATCCACGCCGCCTTGCTGATAGCCGATCAGCGCATGGTCGGCTTCACCGGCAAGGCGGGTGACGCTTGCGCCATAAATGCGGGCAACGGTTCCGCATTGCAGTGCGTCGGTCAGCGCATCCTGCAAGGCCGGATAAGGCAGCACATAGCCCAGTTCCGGCACGTTCATTTCCCCGGCGCGCAACAGTGCTCTGCCAAAACTCTGTTTTTGCGAGATATGGATAGTGCGTATCGCCGACACGTCCCTGATCTTGTCCCAGACCGCCAGCCGTTCCAGCAGCAAGCGGCTACCGTAAGACAAGGCCAGCGCCCGCGCATCGGTGCTGGCAGCATTCGCCGCGCGCGCCTCCAGCACGCAGATTTTAAGCGGGCTGCCGCCTAACGCCAGCGCCAGCGCTGCCCCCACCGGCCCGCCGCCGATGATGGCAATGTCGCAAAGCTCCGTGTTGTTTGATGTCGCGTCCATATTCGCACCTGTTTACTGATTAAGAAATTTGTTGAATCGAAGTTGCTGGACTCAGGGTCAATCTGCCCGATCGTCGGCAAGCCGGTTATTCACGCTTATTTTTGCCCCCATTTTTGCTTGCCTGGCATCAGATAATTCTCGCCACTTACTCCCCTCTTGGCTGTTTTATTTGCCAGATCCAAGCGCGCTTTTTTAGCGATGCGGCCACCAGCAAGCGTAGGATGCGATGCCAACCGCATCGTGGCGATGGGTCGTGGGGGTAGGATGCGGTTTGTCCCTCACCGCATCCTACGCGCTCTTCCTGATGCCAAGTGCGGTGGATAGCGGTTTCCTGGAACACGGCGAGGGGGTTCGCCGCATCGCGGCTTTGAACAATTTGACTCATGGTGTTCTCCTTTAAGGAAACTCTGATTTATTCGTCATTCCGGCGAAGCCTGCCCCGTACCGCGATATGGGGGCGGAATCCAGAACCTTGATTAAAAAGGACTTTCGCTTTTGCGAAAACGACAAAATCGAATAAATCAGCCTCTCCTTAAGTGTCGCCGCATGTCGGTTTGCAGGGATAAATCAACTTGCCCGTGGTGGGAATTTTATCCTTCAGCAGTTGATTGCCTAACGTGTCCCAATGCAGTACATCCATTTTGAACACCAAAGGCAACACATCCAGCGCGTTCCATAATTGAGTAAAGCGTGCCGCACTCATCGTCGGCGCAAGCACCGCCAGATCAATATCCGAGCCATCTTTGAATGTCCCGTTTGCGCGTGAACCGAAAATTAGCACCTGTTCAATTTCGGGATACGCCGCAAACACCCGACGCAAATCGTCGAGAATGGAATCCGATAAACCCGTATTTAGTGCGACCATGACGCAACCAAATTTGCCAGTTGTTGAAACAGCGGCAAGCCCTGTTGCAACACATAGCCATAAACTTCATCCGCCAGTTTTTCGTCGTAAGTGTGGCTGGTTAAATTGCGCTTCTTCTGTGCTTCAGACCAGGCATTTCCATCCGCAATCAAGGCCACTTGCAATGCCTGCTGCCAAGTTTCGCGCGGCGTATTCACCATGATGCCCTCAGCTTCCAGCTTCAGGCGCAAAGTTTTCCAAGCCAACTCCCAGCAAAACTCGAAACGCTGGATAACAGAATCACGAATGAAACTGGAAAACGGCTGAGCACAAGCCTCCTCCAGCCGTTGCACAGCGGTGATTAGCTCGTGCCTGCGTTCGTCGAAACGTTCGGTGTTCATCTCTGTCCCCTAAAATAAATGACAAATAGCGTTGAATGATGGCCTGTTTTTTGGCGGGTGGGCAGTTAATGCAACAGGCTGTTCATATTTTTCGCTCATCTGCTGGCTTCTTCAACAACAGAGGAATTTGCCGCGAGAAACGTCATCGCCGCCGCTTCATCCTGCTCAATCGCCAT
>PEUR01000146.1 GCA_002780675.1 Gallionellales bacterium CG03_land_8_20_14_0_80_55_15
GACGCGTTGGTCATCCTCACCGATCAGGATGGACTATTCACCGCCGACCCACGCCGCGACCCGACGGCCACGCTGGTTTGCTCCGCACAAGCCGGTGATGCCCAACTGGAAGACATGGCGGGGGGAGCGGGTAGCGCCATCGGTCGTGGCGGGATGCTCACCAAGATTCTCGCGGCGAAACGCGCGGCGCACAGTGGCGCACATACCGTCATCGCCTCAGGCCACGAACCCGATGTCCTGCTGCGTCTGTTCGATGGGGTCAGCATCGGCACACTGCTGAGCGCGCCCGCCCTGAGCCTCGCATCACGCAAACAGTGGCTGGCAGGACATCTGCAAGTAACGGGCAAGCTGGTACTGGACGACGGCGCAATCAAGGCCTTGCGCCATGACGGCAAGAGCCTGTTACCGATAGGCGTTAAACAGGTATTCGGGGAATTCCAGCGCGGCGCGGTGGTGGCTTGCGTGAACGAACGGGGCGATGACATCGCGCGCGGACTGGTGAACTACAGCGCCGATGAATCACGCCGCATCATAGGTCATGCCAGCCACGAAATCGTCTCCCTGCTAGGTTACGGCGGCGATACGGAAATCATCCATCGAGACAACCTTGTCCTGCTTTGAGCCAGACAAGATTGCGATGAAGCCAAACCTGCACAGCAAGTTGGGGTGAATCACAATCGAGCCTTGTTGCAAACCAACCGTCACGAGTTAATTCGCCAGGACACAAACGCCAATTGATGTCTACATCAGCAAAATGGTGCGATAAATCGTGCCGCTACACTTGCCCGTAAGTCAAAATTCCTACCCGGTTGCGACCCTCTGCCTTGGCGTGGTATAGCGCATTGTCAGCCGTTTTGAGCAATGTCTCAGCCGACATTTCACGATCGGGATAAACACTGCAAACACCGCAACTTACCGTCACATAGACATGTTCAGAATCTTCATGTGGGATTTTTAGTGCGGCGACATGCTGGCATATCCGGTTAGCCACCCAGGAAGCACCATCCTCATCGGTGTCACCCAGTATCATGACAAACTCTTCGCCACCATAGCGCGCCACCAAGTCAGCAGGGCGCGGCGCTGAACGGGACAGCTGGTCGGCAATTTCCTTGAGACAATCGTCACCCGCCTGGTGCCCATACCGATCATTGTATTTCTTGAAATTATCCACATCGAGCATGACGATGGAAATGGGTTTCTTGAGCCGCAAACAGCGCCGCCACTCCCGCCCCAGCGATTCATCGAACATGCGGCGATTGGCGATACCCGTCAGCCCGTCTGTCATCGAGAGCCTTTGCAACGCCTGATTAGCCTCATTCAACTGTCCAGTCAGTTTGACCAGCGCGCGCTGCATCTGCACCAGACGATACATCGCCCGAATTTTGGCCTGTAGCACCACACTGCCGACCGGCTTCATGAGGTAGTCATCCCCGCCGACTTCGATGCCGTGCGCCAGATCTTCGTCCCTGGCCATGACACTCAAAAAGATGATCGCAGTCCAGTCTTCCTTACCTTGCAGGTGACGAATTTTTTTGGCTATTTCATAGCCAGAGGTATCCGGCAGAATGATGTCGAGCAGCACAATGTCGGGACGCTGGCTGTGGTACATAGCAACTGCGTCATTGCCATTTTCCGCGATGAGCGGATGCACACCAATTTCTTCGAGATAACCCGTGATGGCCTTGATGGCAACCTTGCTGTCTTCTACCACCAGCACTTTCAAATTACCTAGTTTTTTCGCCACGAAATCTCTTTCAATCTTTTTTTAAGATAAGCACATCGCCTCACGCGTGACACGCGCTCAAGTCACTGCCTGCAAAATTTTCACAATGATGTTTAATTGGCTGGCGGCCGCTTCTACCGCGCCATTCAGCAACGACTCGTCGTAACCACCCGCGAGTGGCGGAAGCGGATGTAACACCAGGACTTTTTCAGAAAAATCATGCACAGTCTTGAAGTGGCTATCGGCATCGCACACCAATGGCAGAGGGTTAATCGCCTGTAGATACAACATGCCGCCACGCAAAGCGACGGCCAGCAAATAAAAATCGGTGTCCCTGGAAGAAACCCGGGGATCGCGGACTTCATAATATTGTGCAGGCAGATCAACCGCCTGACGGGCAGAGATACCCCATTGTCTGGCGATCGCTTCAACGAAAGTTTGCGCCTGATTGAGTTGTGGCGCGAGGGTGATGTGATAGTGGCCGGGGCGCTCGATGATGACCGGATTATCCAGTATCACGGGCTTACCCCTGCGTATAGCGAGAATGACGACAGTAAAGAGTGTAATCAGTAACAGTGACTCGCCCATGAACGGACTTCCGATAGAAATTAAAAACGGCGTGATTCCATTGGATTGGCGGCTTCTATCCACTGCTTAACACGATTGGCATCGCCAATACGGGTACGCTTTCCAACCGAATCCAGCAACACGATGATAACGGGGCGTTCCAGAATTTTTGCCTGCATGACCAGACAGCGCCCCGCCTCATTGATAAAGCCAGTTTTGCTCACGCCGATGTCCCAGGAAGCGTTTTTCACCAGCGGATTGGTATTGTTATAACGCAATTCGCGTCCGCGCATCCCCTCCACCGAATGCGTGGCGGTCGTGGTGTATTGATGAATCAACGCGTAATTACGCGCGGCTCCCACCATTTTGACCAGATCGCGTGCGGTCGAAACATTTTCGCTAGTCAAACCGGTAGGGTCACGAAAAATGGTCTCTGTCATCCCCAATTGGCGCGCCTTGGCATTCATTGCCGCAACTGCCGCCCGGGTGCCGCCGGGATAATTGCGCGCCAATGCCGCTGCGGCTCGATTCTCCGAAGACATCAACGCCAGCTTGAGCATCTCGCTACGCGTAAAAGTCGTACCGATGCTCAGGCGGGAGTGCGTACCTTTCAAACTATCAAGATCGGCCACGTCCACGCTAATCTCTTCATCCATATCCGGTTTGGCATCCAGCACCACCATCGCCGTCATCAGCTTGGTGATGGACGCGATGGGGGCAACTGCATCAGGATTTTTGGTATACAAAGGGCGCTGCGAATTTTCGTCATAAATCAAGGCGATAGACGAAAGCAGCTTGGGGCCGGAAGCAGATTGAAACGATACATTGCTAAGCCCCTTGTGCGAGGAAGCCGCAACACGGCGCGAATGGACTTGCGCTACCTGTTGGTGATGCTTGTGGAAATGAACGGCAATACGCTTGTGATGTCGTTCGCCCGCTTGCGCAGTAAAAGCAAAACCGGACAACACACATATCAGCAATAGTTTTTTCATGTTCCTCTCCCGATTACCCCCAACGAGCCAAAAGGATACCCTAAAAGCCAAATAAATCAATAGAGAAAGAAATCAATAGCCAATAAATCAATAACTAGGGCGCGCTATCTCTTCTCTTTTCTGAAGTTCCCACATCTGCGCATAGCTACCGTTACATTCGAGCAATTCACGATGCGTACCCCGCTCGATAATTTGACCTTTATCCATTACCAGAATCTGGTCGGCATCCACCACGGTAGACAAGCGATGCGCGATGATTAAGGTAGTCCGATTCTGTGCGATAGCGCGCAGCTCTGCCTGGATTGCCTGTTCCGATTTCGAGTCCAGCGCCGAGGTCGCTTCGTCAAAAATAAGAATTACCGGATTTTTTAATATCGCCCGCGCGATTGCCACGCGCTGCTTCTCGCCACCGGATAATTTCAGTCCGCGTTCGCCTACTCGCGTATCGTAACCTTGCGGCAAAGATTCAATAAAATCATGGATATGCGCAGCTTGTGCTGCCGCGATAACCGCTTCGCGGCTGGCTTCAGGTCGGCCATAGGCAATATTGTAATAAACCGTGTCGTTAAACAGCACCGTGTCCTGCGGCACGATACCGATGGCGGCGCGCAGCGTCGTTTGTGTCACGCTGCGAATATCCTGACCGTTGATAGAAATACTGCCGTCATGCACATCATAAAAACGGTACAGCAAACGCGACAGGGTGGACTTGCCCGCCCCGCTGGAACCGACCACCGCCAGCGTGTGCCCGGCGGGAATCACGAAACTCACCTCGAACAGAATCTGTCGGTCTGCGTTATAGCCAAAATTAACTTGCTCGAAACGCACGTCAGCCTGCCCCTCAATCAGGGCTTGCGCGCCCGGCGCATCGGCCACTTCACGCTGCTCGTGCATCAGGCTGAACATCTTTTCCATATCCGCCAGCGCATGACGTATCTCGCGATAGACAAAGCCCAGAAAATGCAGCGGCATGTACAACTGCAACATGAACACGTTTACCAGCACCAAATCGCCCAGGGTCATCGTGCCTTTGACAACCTCGTCAGCCGCCAGCCACATCAACGCCGTGACCCCGAAGGCAATGATGATGCTTTGCCCGGAATTGAGCAAAGCCAACGAAGTCTGATTACTGATGGCAGCCGTCTCCCATTGCGCCATGTTCTGGTCGTAACGTTCCGCCTCATACCGCTCATTGCCGAAATACTTGACCGTTTCGTAGTTCAGCAAGCTGTCTATAGCGCGGCTATTTGCTCTGGAATCCAGTTCGTTCATGAAGCGACGCACCCCCATGCGCCACTCGGTGACGTAAAGCGTAAAAGCGATGTAACAGACCAGTGTAACAAACGTAATTCCGGCGAACCACGCGTTGTATTTATTGAGCAAAATCGCCGCCACCAGACCGATCTCGAGCAGCGTTGGCAGAATGTTGAACAGCATGAAATTAAGCAGAAAGCCGATGCCGCGCGTACCGCGCTCGATGTCGCGCGAAACCCCGCCGGTTTGCTTGTCGAGATGAAAACGCAGGCTGAGACTGTGCAAATGCTCGAACACCTGCAAAGCGACGCGGCGGATCGCGCGTTGCGTCACTTTGGCAAATACCGCATCGCGCAATTCGCCAAACAAGGTGCTAAACAAACGTAGTGCGCCGTAGCCCAGGATCAGAAATACCGGAATCACCAGTACCGCGTGGCTCTTGTCCAGGGCATCTATGATTTGCTTGAGTACCAGCGGCACGGTGACATTGGCGAGCTTGGCGAAGATCAGCAGCGTCATCGCCAGTATCACCCTGCCCTTGAATTCCATCAGATAGGGAATCAGCGAACGCAGTGCCTTCAAATCGCCGCGAGTAGCCTGTTCGGAAGAGGAGTGCGAATGAGAATGCATGGTATGGAAGGAAAATAATGAACACCGATTATAGCGCCTGAGCGGAATCAAGCCGGAAATTTACCGGATGTCATGACAGACAAGTCCGGCGTGTCAGCTTGTCAGGCATAATACGACATCATTTTTTCACCCTTAGCCATGAATCCCCTCGCCACTTTTTCCTACCACCTGAGACGATGGACGAACGAATTTTCCAGCCTGCTGGCACGCAAGTGGAAGACCAGTTTCTACCTCTATCTGGCAGGACTATTCAGCGTGCTGATGATCGCTGATACCACTTTTCTGCATCTCACCGCCAACATGAAGCAGGGCGCGTTCGACATGATGGTGAGATACCGCCTGGTCGTGCCAAAAGCCGACAAGGACATCGTCATCGTGGACATCAACGAGGCCAGCCTGGCGGCAATGGCCAAGGAATATGGCCGCTGGCCATGGCCGCGTCAGGTGCTGGGGGAATTCGTCGAAGGCATCGAGGCGCAGCATCCCAAGGCGGTGGTATTCGACATTTTGTTCAGCGATGCGGATGTCTACAACCCAGACAGCGATGCCTATTTCAATGAAGTTATCGCCGGCACTGACAACACCTTTTTCCCCATGCTGCGGCTCGATCCGGCTGACGATGGCCTGAGCCAGATCAAGCCGGGAATGATACCCGGGGTCACGCCGCTGGGCGCGGCTGCCAGCCCGGATGCCACCGTGGCGATGGTGCTGCCACACTTTCAGTCCGTGCTGGAAGGCGGCCGGATGGGCTTACACAACATCTACCCCGATACCGACGGCATCGTCCGGCAATATCCGGTTTACCGCAACGACTACGGCTGGAAGATTCCTTCGTTACCGCTGCGCATCGCACAACAACTGGGCTACACCCAACCGCAAGAAGAAAGCGTGCTGCTGAACTGGCGCGGTCCACCTTTTACCTACCCATCAGCCAGCTTCAGCGATGTATTTAAGGACTTCTCCAGCCAGC
>PEUR01000054.1 GCA_002780675.1 Gallionellales bacterium CG03_land_8_20_14_0_80_55_15
ATGCTGAGTTATCGCCACGCCTTTCACGCCGGCAATCATGCCGATGTGCTGAAACACTTCATCGAAGTTCAACTGTTACGCTATCTGGCGCAGAAGGACAAGCCGTTCTGGTACATAGATACCCATGCCGGTGCGGGTTGTTATGCGCTCGACAGCGGTTACGCCACGCAAAATGCCGAATTTGAGAGCGGTATCGCGCGGCTGTGGAATCGGGACGATCTCCCTGCCGCTCTGGCGGATTATGTGGCGCTGGTTAAAGGCATCAATCCCGACGGCCAGATGAAGTTGTATCCCGGTTCGCCTTTAGTGGCGCAGGAATTGTTGCGCGAGCAGGACAAAATGCGTCTCTACGAGTTGCATCCTTCGGACAGTGAGCTATTGCACGAGAATTTTGTCGGCTGCGGCACGCAGGTGCTGATGCAGAACAGTGACGGTTTTGGTGCGCTTAAAGCCTTGTTGCCCCCGCCGCCGCGCCGTGCGCTGGTGCTGATGGATCCGCCCTATGAAGAAAAACAGGATTACCAGCGTGTGGTGACGGCGTTAGGTGAAGGATTGAAGCGCTTTTCCAGCGGTGTTTATGCGGTGTGGTATCCGCAATTGCAACGCAATGAGGCGCGCCAGTTGCCGCAGCAGCTCAAACAACTTCCAGTGAAAAGTTGGCTTAATGTTGCGCTGACCGTGCAGGGTTTGAGTGATGACGGCTTTGGCATGTATGGCAGCGGCATGTTCATCCTTAATCCACCGTGGAATCTGCATCAAGTTTTGCAAGAAGTGATGCCCTATCTGGTTCGTGTGTTGGGCCAGGATAAAGAGGCTGGGTTTGCACTGGAGTATCAGGCAGGGTAGTTTTTAAGTTATTGATTATAAGTAATATTTTATGGGATGTGAACGTGGCGACTGAACACACATGGAATTTCTTCCGCGCAGGCGGTTTCGATCAGGTGCAGCTTGACAGTGGCGCCGATCTGCTGGCGCTAAAGGATCTCGACCAAAAGCTGTGGGTGGCATTGAGTTGCCCGACGCGCGGCATTGAATTCGATACCCGGACGCTGGATTTGATAGACAGCGATGCGGATGGCCGGGTGCGCGCCAATGAGGTGCTGGAGGCGATTGCCTGGGCGGGTGGGCTGCTGAAGAATGCCGACCTGCTGGTCTCGGGCACGGACGAGCTGGCCTTGGCGGACATCAACGGGGATGCTGAAGAAGGGGCGCAGATATTGCGTTCCGCACGGCATATTCTGAAAAATCTGGGCAAGCCTGAAGCGGCGCAAATTTCCATGGCCGACATGGCCGATATTGAAAAATTTGTCGCGGGGCTGCAATTTAATGGCGATGGCGTGGTCTGTGCTGCACAAGTCAACGATGCCGCATTGCGCGCCACGCTCGAAGATATCGTTAAATGCGCCGGTTCGGTAGCCGATTTGAGCGGTGACGCGGGAGTCAATCAGGAGATTGCCGACCGCTTTGTTGCCGAAGCCATCCGCTATTCTGACTGGTATGCTCAAGGCGAAACCGATGCAGCGATTCTCGTACTGGGCGAACAAACCGGAGCGGCTGCCGACGCGTTTCATGCCGTGAAAGACAAGGTCAGTGACTATTTTACGCGTTGCCAACTGGCGGCTTACGATGCCCGTGCCGCCGTGCCGCTAAGCCGTTCGGTGGAAGATTATCAGCAACTGGCAGGGCAGAGCCTTTCGGCGCAAAGTGTGGATATTGCGATTTTCCCGCTGGCCGGGATTGCGGCGAATAAGCCTTTGTCCTTGATTACTAACATCAATCCGGCCTGGCAGGCAAGCATGGATGCGCTGCGGCTTCAGCTTGTTACGCCTTTGCTGGGCAACAAGGAAAGTTTGACTGCGGCCGAATGGACTGACTTGTGCGACAAGTTTGCCGCCTTTGACGCGTGGCAGGCAGGCAAGCCTCAGTCTTGCGCCGAACCTCTCGGTATCGTTCGGGTTATAGAACTGCTGGCGGGCGGGCACAAGCCTTTGCTGGACGAGCTGATTGCACAGGACAAAGCTGTCGAAATTGAAGTCAAGGCGATTCATGCGGTGGAACGTTTGTTGCGCTACAAACGCGATTTGTATGTGCTGGTCAATAATTTCGTTTCTTTCCGTAACTTTTATACCGGCAAGAAAAAAGGCATTTTTCAGGTCGGTACACTGTATCTGGACGGGCGCAGTTGCGAGCTGACGGTCAAGGTTGACGATGTGGTCAAACATGCCGCCTACGCGAACATGAGCGGCGTGTGTCTGGCGTATTGCGACTGCGTGCGCAACGGCGGCACAATGAGCATCGCGGCGGCCTTTACGGCTGGGGATTCGGACTATCTGATGCCAGGTCGCAATGGGGTGTTTTACGACCGCAAGGGGCAGGACTGGGATGCTACCATCGTGCGCATCATTGACCAGCCCATCAGTATCCGTCAGGCATTCTGGTCGCCGTACAAAAAGCTCTCCAGGGCGATTGGCGAACAGTTGCAAAAATTGGCGGCCTCCAAAGCCAGCGCCGCTGAAGGTAATCTGACGGCAGCCGCAATCGAACACGGCAAGTCGGTGGCTAACGCCGCGCCAGCAACGCCAAAACCCGCTTTTGACGTGGGCAAGTTCGCCGGTATTTTTGCGGCAATGGGTCTGGCGATCGGCGCGATTGGCGGCATTCTCGCTTCCATCGTGGCCGGCTTGCTGGGCTTGAAGTTATGGCAGATGCCGCTGGCGATTATCGGTTTGCTGTTGCTGATTTCCGGTCCGGCGATGGTGCTGGCCGGGTTCAAGCTGAAACGGCGCAACCTCGCACCGATACTGGATGCCAACGGCTGGGCGGTAAACGCGCGGGCGCGCATCAATATCCCGTTTGGCACGTCGTTGACCGGTTTGGCGGGGTTGCCGGACGGGGCGCACCGTTCGCTGGTTGACCCGTTCGCCGACAAAAAACCAGTGTGGCCGTATTACTTGCTGCTACTGGTTATCGTTGGCGCGCTGCTTGGCATGTATTTCATGGGCTATTTCGGCGCATGACGTTCAGCGAAAATTGTCGCCGCTGCCCGCGCCTGGCCGAATTTCTCGACCAGGTGCGAGGAGAACATCCCGATTATCACGCCTTGCCGGTGAGTTCGTTAGGTGCGGCGGGTAGTCGGTTTTTAGTGGTCGGCCTGGCACCCGGAATGCATGGCGCAAACCGCACCGGGCGGCCCTTTTGCGGCGATTTTGCGGGCAAACTGTTGTATGCATCCCTGCACAAATTCGGGTTTTCCAATCAGTCCGAACCGCTGGATTCGGCGGGGAACGCCAATGCCGACTTACATTTGCACGGTTGTCGTATCACCAACGCGGTGCGATGTTTGCCGCCGCAGAACAAGCCTGAACCTGGCGAAATTCGTTTGTGTAATCCGTATTTGACCGAGGAGTTGGCGGTGTTGCCGAGGGGGGGCGCAGTACTGGCACTAGGCACGATCGCCCATAATGCGGTGCTGATGGCGTTGAAATTGCCTAACAGCAGCAACAAGTTTGCGCACGGCGCGCAACATCCGTTGCCGAACGGCGTGACGCTGTTCGACAGTTACCATTGCAGCCGCTACAACACCCAGACCAAACGCTTGACCACGCCGATGTTCGAGTCCGTCATTGCAAGCATCGCGGCACATCTTGGCGGCTGATTTGTTCGACCCCAAGCCCATCCTCGCCAGCCTGCCTTTATTGCCGGGCGTGTACCGCTATTACGACAGCCAGGGTGCGGTGTTGTACGTCGGCAAGGCCAAACAGCTCAAGAAGCGCGTGTCGTCTTATTTCCAGAAGAACAACGTTTCGCCGCGCATCCGGCTGATGGTGTCGCATATCGCGCGCATTGAAACCACGGTGGTGCGCTCGGAAGCCGAGGCATTGCTGCTCGAAAACAACCTCATCAAATCGTTAAAGCCCCGCTATAACATCTTGTTTAGAGACGATAAATCTTATCCGTATATCGTGCTGACCGGGGATAAGTATGCGCGCCTGACTTATTATCGCGGCACGCCCACTCGCCGCCACCAATACTTTGGCCCGTATCCCAATTCATATGCGGCGCGGGAAAGTATTCAGTTGCTGCAACGGATTTTCCGCATTCGCACCTGCGAGGACAGCGTGTTCAACAACCGCACACGCCCCTGTTTGTTGCACCAGATAAACCGCTGTACCGCGCCCTGCGTCGGTTTGATTTCCGACGCGGATTATCAAGCCGACATCCACCATGCCGTGTTGTTGCTGCAAGGCCGTCACGGCGAAGTCGAACAGACGCTGCGCTGCGCGATGGAACAGGCGGCGCAAACGCAGCATTACGAGCAGGCTGCCGTGCTGCGCGATCAATTGAGCGCGCTGCATACCGTGCAGCAGAAGCAGTTTGTCGAATCCACCGGCGGCACGACCGATGCCGACATCATCGCGCTGGCGATGCGGGATGGCTTGGTCTGTGTGAATCTCGCCATGATGCGCGGTGGCAGGCATCTGGGCGACAAGAGCTTTTTCCCTGAACACGCGGAAGGGCTTGCTGCGGACGAGATAGTGCAGGCTTTTGTCGCGCAGCATTATCTGAACTGCAGCGTGCCGCCCCTGCTGGTGCTGGCGGCGGAATGCACAGATGCAACCCTGGCAGCTCTGCTCGGCGAGCAAGCGGGTCACGCGGTGCATATCAGTGCGGCGACTGGCGGCGAGCGTCGGAAATGGCTGGAAATGGCGCAACAGAACGCCTTGCTGGCCTTGCAACAACGCGCGACACAGCAAGGCGGGCAGCAACTGCGCCTGGACCGGTTGCGCGACTGGATGCAGATGCCGTTTGTGCAGCGCATTGAATGCTTCGACATCAGCCACACTATGGGCGAGGCGACGGTGGCCTCCTGCGTGGTGTATGAAAATCTCGACATGCGACAGGCGCAATATCGCCGCTACAACGTCAGCGGCATCACGCCCGGCGATGATTACGCGGCGATGCGTCAGGCGCTGACTCGCCGTTATCAGAAGCTGGCGATAGGGGAGGGCGCGCGCCCCGATTTGATCCTGATAGATGGCGGGCTGGGACAGTTGCACGTCGCGAGGGAAGTCATGCAGGCGCTGGGTTTGAATCTGGCACTGGTTGGTGTCGCCAAAGGGGTGGAGCGCAAGGCGGGCATGGAGCAGTTGATCTTTCCCGATGGCAGCTCGCGGCAGCTATCCAGCGACGATCCTGCTCTGCATCTGATCCAGCAGATACGCGATGAGGCGCACCGTTTCGCCATCACCGGTCATCGCGCCCGACGCGGCAAAGCGCGAACCGCCTCCAGTCTGGAAGAAATCAGTGGCGTGGGGGAGCAGCGGCGGCGCAGCCTGCTCACCCACTTCGGCGGGTTGCGGGAAGTCGTGCAAGCCAGCGTCGAACAGCTCTGTCAGGTCAAAGGAATCAGCAAATCGCTTGCTGAACATATTTACCAGCAGCTACACTGACGACCATGAAAATTAACATCCCCAATCTGCTCACCTGGCTGAGAATTCTGCTGATTCCTGTGTTCGTCACGGTTTTTTACCTGTCAGACCTCACGCTGGCTCCGCATCTAAAAAATTTGATCGCTACTGGCGTATTTCTGTTGGCATCGGTCACGGATTGGCTGGACGGCTATCTGGCACGCAAATTGAACCAAACTTCTGCCTTTGGCGCATTTCTCGATCCGGTCGCGGATAAATTGATGGTCGCGGCAGCGCTCATTTTATTGGTCAAGCTGGGACGCGCCGATGCCATCATTGCTTTTATTATCATCGGGCGCGAAATCACTATCTCCGCCTTGCGCGAATGGATGGCAAAAATCGGCGCAAGCAAGAGCGTTGCCGTTTCCATGTTGGGGAAAATAAAGACGACTTTTCAAATGCTTGCCATCACCATGTTGCTTTACGACGAAAAACTGTACGGCGTGGACTGTCAGGTTGCGGGTTCTTTACTGTTATACATGGCCGCGTTGCTCACTTTATGGTCCATGGGTTATTACTTGATGCTGGCCAAGCGACAGTTGGAAAAAATTTGAAATTAGGCTTGCATTATCGGGCTGGCTCTATATAATGCGCAGCCTTCGGGGTGTAGCGTAGCCTGGTAGCGCGCCTGGTTTGGGACCAGGATGTCGGGAGTTCGAATCTCTCCACCCCGACCAGGTTCTAGTCGTTTCCCTAGGAGTCTGTCGGACTTGAAGAATCGTAGCGAAAAGTTGGCTGGGCGAGGGCAGATTTTGCTGGTTTCGCAGGTCAATAGTTGTTCTATTGACCAAGAAAGCGGTGAAATA
>PEUR01000128.1:0-418 GCA_002780675.1 Gallionellales bacterium CG03_land_8_20_14_0_80_55_15
GGACGCTGATCAATCTGGATACCGAGGAGTGGGGGCATTTTTATCTGGGCTGCGCGGGCGGTGTGGATGTGGAGGTGAGTAATCTGCGGGAAAAAGAGGGGGCGGAGGTTCCTAACCCCACGCTTCCCCTGCACGGCGGCGGTGAGGCCGTTGCCGTGCCGCCGGGTTATGCGTTGTTGCGCTTTGCAGTGTCCGGCTTGCGCGGTGGTCATTCGGGTATAGACATCCATCTTGGGCGCGGCAATGCCATCAAGCTGTTGGTGGAGGCGTTGCGCGATCTGTCCGATCATACCGAATTGCATTTGCTTGAGATGCGTGGCGGTACGGCGCGCAATGCCCTGCCGCGCGAGGCGTTTGCCGTGTGCGCGCTGCCCGCCGAGGGCGCGGCGAATATTGATGAGTGGGTGTTGCATCGGCA
>PEUR01000128.1:430-6102 GCA_002780675.1 Gallionellales bacterium CG03_land_8_20_14_0_80_55_15
CAAATGCTTGGCGGAAACGGATAAAGGGGTGACGTTCACCGTTCGATACCTTTCCTCTGCGAGGGTGCAGGATGGGAGGGAGGAAGTGCCGTCGGATATGAACGTTTCCGCTCATTCAGCGCAAGGGGGAGGGAATACTTATCGTGTCATTTCGCCCGAAGCGCAGGCGCGTGTGCTGGCTTTTCTCGACAGCGCCGCGTATGGCGTGTCGCGCATGAGTGAGGACTTCGCTGGCGTGGTGGATACTTCCGACAATCTCGGTGTGGTGAGTCTTGTCCAAGGCGAGTTTCGCGCGAATTTTAATGTGCGCTCGTTGCACGATGGCAGGAGGGATGCGCTGACCGATAAGTTGATGTCCCATGCGGAATGTTACGGTCTGCGCGCAGTAAAAGGCATCGCTTATCCGGGTTGGCTGCCGAATCCTTCCTCCCGTTTGCTCGCCCTGTGCCAACAGGTTTATACCGCGCAATACGGCGAACCCGCTGGCTTGCAGGTCATTCACGCGGGGCTCGAATGCGGTCTGCTCGCCGCCAGTCACCCGCAACTGGACATGATTTCTTTCGGACCCGACATTCGCGGCGCGCATGCGCCGGGCGAACGGGTAGAGATTGCGTCGGTGGGGCGCTGCCAGGAGTTTTTAAGTGCGGTGTTGCAGACGCTGGGAAAGGCTGAAAACCTGCCATGATGCGCCTCGAAAAATCATTGCAGGCGTGGGGAACGCCTGAATTTATCGAAGTGCTCAAACGCGAAATCGCACAGTTGGGTGCGGCTTATCTGCCTTTGCAGCAAGGACTGGTAACCGGCAACTATGTGGCCGATGCGCCGCTCACGGTGATGATTCACAGCGTGACCGAGTCAGGCGAGGTAATCCGTATCAAGGCGGGAATTTTTTATCGCGGGGTACTCGGCGGTTGCAGTTGTACCGATGACCCTACGCCTGGCAGCGACATCAACGAATATTGTGCGGTGCAACTGGATATGGATAAGTCGAACGCGGTCACGGCGATTGCGCTGGTCGAATGAGCAACGACAACTTTAGGGATGCAATTTTAGCGTTTCACTTTTGACGGTCGGGTGCTGATCTGGTCGCTGCTTGCTCGTCGCATCTGCGATAATCCATTATCCGAATTGATAGGAGTGGGGCATGTGCGGTATCTGCGGTGAATTGCGTTTCGATCGGGCAGCCCCCGACGGTGAGGCGCTGCGGCGCATGACGGCCAGGCTGTCCCGGCGCGGGCCGGATCATGAGGGAGCGTATCAGGATGGTCCGCTGGCGTTCGGCCATCGTCGTCTGGCGATCATTGATCTTTCCGCGCACGCCGATCAGCCGATGCTGGACGAGGCGCTGAATCTCGCGCTGGTGTTTAACGGCACGATTTATAACTACCGGGAATTGCGTGACGAACTGCTGGAGATGGGCTACACGTTCTTCTCCGAGGGTGATAGCGAGGTCATTCTCAAGGCTTATCACGCCTGGGGCGCGAATTGCGTAAAGCGTTTTTACGGCATGTTCGCCTTCGCCATCTGGGACAGGCGCGACCAGTCGCTGTTTCTGGCGCGCGACCGACTGGGCATCAAGCCGCTGTACTACACGCTGGACAGTGCGCGGCTGCGCTTCGCTTCCACTTTGCAGGCGTTGCTGGCGGGCGGCGGGGTGATGCAGCGCCTCGATCCCGTGGCATTGCATCACCATTTCACGCTGCACAGCGTCGTACCCGCGCCCCACACCATTTTGCAGGCGGTGAAGAAATTGCCTCAGGCGCACACCGTGCATTTCGCCGTTTCGGGCGAGGTGACTTTGCATCGCTACTGGCAACTGGATGCGACGCGCCCGGCGCAAGTGCTTACGGAACAGGACTGGCTTGCGGCGACGCGTGCCGTGTTGCTGCGTGCGGTGGAGCGGCATCGGCTGGCTTCCGATGTGCCGGTCGGCGTGCTGCTGTCCGGCGGGCTGGATTCATCCTTGCTGGTCGGGTTGCTCGCCGATCATGTGGAGGAATTGAATACCTTTTCCATCGGTTTCGAGGCGGTGGCGGGCGAGCAGGCCGACGAATTCGAGTATTCCGATCAGGTGGCAAAACATTTCAACACCCGGCATCACAAGTTCGCGTTACCCAATGGCGAAGTGTTGCGATGCTTGCCTGAGGCCATCGCGCAGATGTCCGAACCGATGCCGAGTTACGACGTGACGGCTTTTTACTTGCTGGGCGAACGGGTGGCAAAAGAGGTGAAAGTGGTGCTGGCGGGACAGGGCGCTGACGAAGTGTTCGGCGGCTATTTCTGGTATCCGCGCATGGAAGCTGCCAGCGGCACACCGCTGGAACGTTTTTCGCAACATTATTTCGACCGTGACCATGCAGAATATCTGCAAATGGTGACTGACGAATACGCCGTGCCGGATGTGACGGCTGCCTGGGTGACGACACAATTACAGCAGCCGGAGGCGGACGAGTTTCTCGACCAGGTGTTACGCATGGATGTGACCAGCCTGATGGTGGATGATCCGGTCAAGCGCGTGGATAATATGACCATGGCGTGGGGGCTGGAGGCGCGCGTTCCTTTTTTGGATCACGAATTAGTGGAGCTGGCGGCAAAAATGCCGCCCGCGCTGAAACTCAAGGAGGGCGGCAAATTTCCGCTTAAAGCAGTCGCACGCGGCCTCATTCCCGATGCGGTGATAGACCGCCCCAAGGGGTATTTTCCCGTGCCTGCCTTGAAGTATTTGCGTGGCGAATTTCTGGAAAAGATGCGCGCGATTCTGAATTCCGAGGCTTGTATCCGGCGTGGCTTGTATCGGCGCGATTATGTGGCAAAGTTGCTGGCCGATCCCGAACTGTATCTGACGCGTATCCAGGGCAGCAAACTATGGCATCTGGCCTTGCTCGAATGGTGGTTGCAGATAAACGTGGATGCGTCGGGGGAAACAACGCAAGCCTGAAGAGGATCGCGAACTAATGCGGCATTTACTTGCGATCGGAAATGCGCATCTCTTCCTTGTCCTGCACGATACGGAACTGGCTCAGGACATTCATGCCCAGCAAGGGTTGATCCAGATTGGGTGCCAGCGTGGCGGCGATGTTATTGAGCGTGAACTTGCCGAAGCGCAATTCCGCTATCGTGGTGACGCAGCTTTTGGAATTGCCGTTGGCGGTACCCACCATGACATTCCGCCCGCAAGCCAGTTTTGCGCTCTTCTGCATGGACAAAGGCAGTGAAACCGTCGTTGCGCCGGTATCAATCAGGAATCTGACCTTATTGCCGTTTATCTTGCCCTCCGTGAAGAAATGACCGCCTTCCTGAGCCTTGACGATCATCGGCGGCGCTTCGGGGAGATCGGGGTCAACTGCCGCTCCCCACGAAGAAACGGCTTGCTTTTGTGTTTCGCAGGGTGCGCCGCGATATTCAAGCTCGCCTTGCGCATTGCGGCATTTGTAGACATTTTCGGCATGGCTGGGAAGCGCGAACGCTAGACACAGCAGGGCGATGGCTTGTGTGATGCTGCTCGATGCGAGTTTCATTTATTCTCCTTGATTAAGATATTGTCGGTTGTAAGGCGACATTGCTATTTCATCGTCAGCCGCCAGAGCGAGGTCATTTCTGCGGCACGCGCCGCGTGTAGCGTATCGCTGGCATCGGAGGCGCGCGGGTGGGTCGGCCTGACATCCTGCCTGCCTGTCACTTGCAAGCCAGCCGCGTCTATCCAGTTCAGCAACAGGGCGCGGGAGCGCAGGCCGAGGTGTTCGGCAATATCCGAGAGTATCAGCCAGCCTTCACCGCCTAGTAGTAAGTGATCCTTCAGTCCGTGCAGAAAACCCTTCAACATGCGGCTATCCGGGTCGAACACCGCGTATTCCAGCGGTGAGCTGGGGCGAGCCGGAACCCAGGGCGGGTTGCAGACTACCAGTGCGGCGCGTCCCTCTGGAAAAAGATCGGCCTGCATCACCTCAACCTGAGCGTCCAAACCCAATCGTAAAATATTTTCCCGCGCACAGTCCAGCGCGCGCTGATCCTGATCGGTGGCGACGATGCGCTTGATGTCACGACGCGCCAGTACGGCAGCCAGCACGCCGGTTCCCGTGCCGATATCGAAGGCGATGGAGTGATTTTCAACGAGTTTTGGCAAAGGGGTTTCGGCAAGCAAGTCTACATATTCGCCGCGTATTGGAGAAAATACGCCGTAATAAGGATGAATGCGGGATTTTAGAGCAGAAATCTCCACGCCATTCCTGCGCCACTCGTGTGCGCCTATTATTCCCAGCAAGCCGCGCAGTGAAGCGACATATTGTTGTTCGCCTGCATTGCCGTAGGCTTCCTTGCAAGCCAGTCGCACATCGGGTGCGCGGCGCAGCGGGAGGCTGTGGTCTGCATTGAACGGCAGCAGCAACATGCCCAGCGTGCGGGCGCGCTGCGCTTGCGCCTGACGGTACAGATGAAATGCTTGGCTGGGTTCTGTATCTATTATATTGATTTTTTTGGTTTTTTTTGGTTTGTCCGAGCATCTTCTGGCCATTGCCTGAAGCAATTGGCGCGCGTTTTGATAATCTCCGTGCCACAGTAGCGCCGTACCTTCGCAGGCCAGGCGGTAAGCCGTAGCGGCGGCCATGCGGTCGTCGGCGATGACGACTTTCCTGGGCGGCGGTGTGCCGTTCTCAGAGCGCCACAGCGCGGATTTTTCTTCCTCCCCTTCGAGCCAGTGGATGACAGGATGCAGCATGTCATGTTCACTCATTTTAACGGACACGGCTGATAAGTTGAGCTGGATAATGACGGCTATCATGTCTGTTGCCGTCAATCCAACCCGCTTCCGCTTGGCGGATGAGGAGGAAAACCAAGAGCGCTGCGCGAGTTTCATATTATCGGCCTTCTTCTCTTTTTAGCTGCTGATAGCGCAGTTTTGCGGCATGATCGTCGCTGGCTGCGGTAATTTCTTGCATGACGGCGCGGACATCCGCAATGCGCTCATCGCTTGCAACGTGTCCCGTCAAGGGCGTGTCGGGAGTGAGCTCGCCGCTTTGGTAAAGCGCCCATATTTCCTTGCCGTATTGCGTGGTGAGCAGGTCGGGCGCAAATTGCCCGAAATAATTGGCCAGATTGGCCACGTCACGCCCCAGTATGCGGCTGGCATTATTGTTGGCGGCAGCATCCACGGCTTGTGGCAAGTCAATGATGACCGGTCCATCGCTGTCCACCAGAATATTAAATTCAGACAGATCGCCGTGTACAACACCCGCACATAGCATCAGCACGACCTGTTTGATCAGCATGGCATGAAACGCGCGCGCCTGTTGTTCTGAAAGTTCCAGGTCATTGAGGCGTGGCGCAGGTGCGCCGTCCGCATCGGTCAGCAGTTCCATGAGCAGTACGCCCTCGTAAAATCCGTAGGCGCGCGGTACGCGTACACCGGCTGCCCCAAGTTTATATAAGGCATCAACCTCCGTGTTCTGCCAGGCAGCTTCCTGTTCTTTGCGACCGTAGCGCGTGCCTTTTTCCATGGCGCGCGCTTTGCGGCTATTTTTTTCACGGCGACCTTCAGTGTAGTTGACGGCCTGATGAAAGCTGCGCTGATTGACTTCCTTGTAAACCTTCGCGCAACGGATATCGTCGCCGCACTGGACGATATACACGGTGGCTTCCTTGCCGCTCATCAACTGGCGAATAACTCGGTCAACAAT
>PEUR01000128.1:6156-6298 GCA_002780675.1 Gallionellales bacterium CG03_land_8_20_14_0_80_55_15
GCTATCTATGGTTAATTCTGGTGATTTTTGCAGCATAAGCGCCCGTGACTGTGGCGTTTCCAGACTGATGCGTCCGAGTTTTCCGCTACGGAATTCCGTGAGCAGAATCATCGAGGCTTTTTCAATATCCAGTTCGCCGCCA
>PEUR01000080.1 GCA_002780675.1 Gallionellales bacterium CG03_land_8_20_14_0_80_55_15
GGCGCAAGCGGCGGATGCGGTGTTGCTGGGTGCGGTGGGCGGTTATCAATACGATACGCTGCCGCGTCCGATGCGCCCCGAACAAGGTTTGTTGCGCATACGCAAGGGATTGAATTTATTCGCAAATTTGCGCCCGGCAACGGTTTATCCCGAACTAGTCAATTCTTCCAGCCTGAAGCCGGAACTGGTGTCGGGGCTGGACATCATGATTTTGCGCGAGCTCACGGGCGACGTGTATTTCGGTCAGCCGCGCGGCATTCGTACCCTGGACAACGGCGAACGCCAGGGTTTCGACACCATGCACTACAGCGAGTCGGAAGTCCGCCGCGTGGCGCATGTCGGTTTTCAGATCGCCATGAAGCGCGATAAGCGGCTGTGTTCGGTGGACAAGGCCAATGTGCTGGATACCAGCATGTTCTGGCGCGAGATTGTCATGGAAGTGGCGAAGGAATACCCGGAAGTCGCGCTCTCGCACATGTATGTGGATAACGCCGCGATGCAACTGGTGCGCGCGCCCAAACAGTTCGACGTGATTCTCACTGGCAATTTGTTCGGCGATATTCTGTCGGACGAGGCATCCATGCTGACGGGTTCGATCGGCATGTTGCCGTCCGCTTCGCTGGATGCCCATAACAAGGGGCTGTACGAGCCGTGCCACGGTTCGGCACCGGACATCGCGGGCAAGGACATCGCCAATCCGATTGCGACCATTTTGTCGGTGGCGATGATGATGCGTTACACTTTTGCGCAGGATGAAATCGCGCAACGCATCGAAAATGCGGTGCATAAAGTGCTGCAAACAGGCTTGCGCACCGGCGATATTTTTGAGCCGGGTATGCAAAAAGTCGGCTGCACGGCGATGGGCAATGCGGTGGTGGCGGCTTTGTAACAGTGAAACGTGAAAAAACACTGTACTCACATTTCACCTAACGGGCATAGCGGCGCGGCACATTTCACGTTTAAATAGTAGTCAAAGTTTTGGAGAGTATTAAATGAACAAGCAATACGATGTATGTATTTTGGGCGCAACCGGCGCGGTGGGCGAGGCGATGCTGTCTATTCTGGAAGAGCGCAATTTTCCGGTGCGCAACCTGTATCCCTTGGCTTCCAGCCGCTCGGCGGGCAGCAAGGTCACTTTCCACGGCAAGGAACTCACCGTGTTGAATGTGGATGATTTTGACTTTTCCCATGCGCAAATCGGGCTGTTCTCGGCGGGTGGCAGCGTGTCGGAAAAATATGCGCCTATCGCGGCGGCGGCGGGCTGCGTGGTGATTGATAACACCGCACATTTTCGCTATGACCGCGACATCCCGCTGGTCGTGCCGGAAGTCAATCCGCATGCCATCGCGCAATACAGGAATCGTGGCATTATTGCCAACCCGAACTGTTCGACCATTCAGATGCTGGTAGCGTTGAAGCCGATCAAGGATGCGGTGGGCATTGCGCGCATCAACGTGGCGACTTATCAGGCGGTGTCCGGTACAGGTAAAGAGGCGATAGATGAAATGGCCGCGCAAACCCGCGCGCTGTTCAATTCTCAGGATACGGAAGCGGTGGTCTATCCGAAACGCATCGCCTTCAACGTGTTGCCGCAGATTGATGTGTTCATGGAAAATGGCTACACCAAGGAAGAGATGAAGATGGTCTGGGAAACCCAGAAGATCATGGAGGATGACTCCATTCTGGTGAATGCGACGGCGGCGCGCGTGCCGGTGTTTTACGGTCACTCTGAAGCCGTGCATATCGAAACCAAGCAGAAAATTACCGCAGCCCAGGCGCGTGCCTTGCTGGAAAAGGCACCCGGCGTGGTAGTGATGGATGAACGGGTGGCGGGCGGCTGGCCGACTGCGGTGGATGCGGCGGGGACCGATGCGACTTACGTCGGCAGGATACGCGAGGATATTTCTCATCCACTGGGCTTGGATATGTGGGTGGTGAGTGATAACGTGCGCAAGGGCGCGGCGTTGAACAGTGTGCAAATCGCCGAGATTTTGATTACCGATTATCTGAAATAGTTTGCATTCGGGCATTTTCGGCTTGTTCGGATAGCCCGGTAATGATATTTTTGTGGTTAATACATACAGCGAGGCAACTAGCGTGCGAAAAACACTTATAAAACAACCGGCTAGTCTGGTGGGCGGACAAGCAAGATCAGCCAGCCCGAAGTTCATGCTGAAAATCCTGGGCGTAGCGGTTGGTTTGACGCTGGGTACTTTGGCTCACGCCGTGGGACTGGGCAGTATCAATGTGGTTTCGGCGCTGGGGCAACCGCTTAAGGCTGAAATCGAATTGGTGGCGGTCAGCAAAGCGGATAAATCCAGCCTGGTTGCACGTCTCGCGTCACCTGATGCTTACAAGGGGGCTGGTCTGGAATACCCCCAAGGCATCAAATACAGCTTTCTGGTCGAAAATCGTGCGAATGGCGATGCTTACCTCAAGTTAAGCAGCAATCAGGAAGTCAATGATCCGTTTGTCAGTTTGCTGGTTGAGCTGTCGTGGTCGTCTGGTAAGCTGTTGCGCGAATATACTTTTTTGCTTGATCCTCCCGGTTACGTCGCTGCGCGACCCAAAGCGGCAGAAGTGCGGGTTGTTGCGCCCGCTGCATTGCAATCTGCTCCGCTGACCGCCGTTCCGGTGTCTCAGTATGAGGCAGCGGCACCCGTGCTCAAGCCTGTTAAAAAAGCCGTCGAGAAACAGCTTGCTGCCGCACCGCAACAAAATATAGTGACGGGTTCTACCTATGTCGCAACCGGTAGTATTAACGTCAAACGCGGCGATACCCTGAACAAAATCGCGGCGGGTATCAAGCCGGAGGGTGTCAGCCTGGAACGTATGTTGGTCGCCTTGTATCGCACCAATGTTAATCAGTTCGACGGCGAAAATATGAATCGTATCCGTGTCGGTAAAATCCTGCGTCAGCCGGATCAGGATGCGTTGATGAACGTGACCCAATCGGAAGCGATTCAGGAGATTCATGCTCAGGCTTCCGACTGGAATGCGTACCGTCAAAAATTGGCTGGCGCGGCTACCAACAGAGCCGAGTCTGCGACTCCCCGTCAGGCAGTTAGCGGCAAAATTACCGCTGCGGCGGCCGATAAAACACCCGTAGCCAGTGAGTCCGCCAAGGAGGTGCTGCGTCTTTCCAAGGGTGAAACACCCAGTGACAAAATTGCCTCGGGTGCGGCCGGACGAGCCGCCAAGGCTCAGGATCATCATGATGCAGCCGCAGAGGAAGCGATTGCGGCGAGTAAGGCGTTAGGCGAAGCAAAGACTCGTACCGCGTTGCTGGAAAGAAATCTTAAAGACATGCAGCGCCTGGCTGAACTCAAGTCTGAAGCGGGGGCATTGGCAGTTGCATCCGTAGCGGGGGTTGAGGCTGCCAGTGCGGTCGCAGCAACCAGTGCGGTCGCAGCAACCAGTGCGGTGGCAGCCGCTAGTGCGGTGAAACCCGCGCCCGTTGTTGAAGAACCTTCATTGCTGGATATGCTGATGGCTTCGCCGCTCGCATTGGGCATCGGCGCGGCTGTGTTGCTTGCCTTGGGCGGTTTGGGGGTGATGCTAGGTCGTCGCAAAGGCGCGGTTAAAGATTCAGAACAACCCGGCATCGAGATGGGTGCCGATACTATCGGTGCCTCAACCGGTCATCTGACCGAGCCCGTTGTGCCGTCTCCCGATACCGGCGATTTTACGGTGGGAGAGGCGGGTGCCGAAATCAAGCCTGCTGAACAGGAGGAAATTGACCCGATCGGTGAGGCAGATTTGTTCTTGAATTTTGGTCGGGACGAGCAGGCAGAGCGGGTGCTTAAAGACGCTTTGTCGCACACGCCTGACAATCACCAGATCCATTTGAAGCTGCTGGGTATCTACGCGGATCGCAAGGATATTGAGGCATTTTTGGCGACAGAAGACCTGTTGCAGCGGTCAGGTGATGAAGAGGCGATTCGCCAGGCTGGCGTGTTGGCCAGAAAGTTGGGATTGGGCGATGCATCCGGCATCGAAGATGCGGATAGTGCGACAGCCATTCATTCTCAGCCGCATTTTACAGCGGATGAATTGTCGGCCAACGCCGCAGCAATGCCGCTGGATAGCGCGGTATTTGACGTGGCTGGCGAATCTGAAGCGGCGGATTCAAAAGCGATTCAGGAAGAAGGATTGGATTTTGACTTGACGGAAAATCAGCCTGTTATCAGTCAGGTGGACGAGGTGGATTTTGACGTAACGGCGACCATTCCTTCACTGCCTGTACCGGATATGCTGGATTTTGATATTTCTTCATATGAGCCGGAATCTGCTGTGGCGAAAAAACCGGAAGAGGGGGAAGTGCCGGATCTCGATGACCTGATTTTCGATGTAACTGCGGCTCCTGAAGTTCAGCCCGAAGCGCAAGCTACGGCAACGGAAGCCGAAACCGGGGCGGACAAAACGGTTGCACAAGAAGATAACGGTATGGAATTTATGCTGGACTTCCCCTTGGATGAGGGGAAGGAACAGACTGCCGCACATGTCCCGGAAATCAACCTTGCCGATATAAGTCTCGATATGGATGACATCGTGCAACCTGTCGCCGCCGCATCCGTTGATGACAAGCTAGCCGTGGCGGATGCTGCACCGGTTGATGCGGTCGAGTTATATCAGGAAGTGGCGACCAAGATTGATCTGGCTCGCGCTTATCAGGAGATGGGGGATGAAATCGGCGCACGCGAAATTCTCGATGAAATCATGCTGGACGGAGATGATGAGCAAAAGCAGCAGGCGCAACTGATCCTGAAGCAACTGGCTTAATTGACTATTGGTGCGTTTCGGCAGCTCTTCGTGAGCTGCCGTTTTTTTTTGGGAGTCAGGCGTATGGGGCAACACCTTGGGAAATTACATCCTGCCACGCAGATTCTTGTCTGGTGTCTGCTGGTTGCCGCGATGCAATTTTTGGCCCCGGCGCGCTTGATGATAGCGGGCGCGGTAGTCCTAGCGTTTGCCTGCGCATTATCCCGCCACAAATTTGTTCAGTTGCTGCGCCGCACCCGCTGGATCATGCTTTCCTTGTGGGTGATTTATGCCTTTAGCACACCGGGGCAGGCATTGTTGGAGGAGTTGGGGGTATTCAGTCCCAGCCGCGAAGGGCTGCTCGATGGCGGTTTGCAGTTAATGCGGCTGCTGGTCGCGCTGGCTGCTTTGGCTATTCTGTTGGACAGACTGCATCGGCAGCAATTGATGGCGGGGCTTTACGCGCTGTTCGTGCCTTTGCAATGGTTGGGTTTGTCGCGGGAACGGCTGGCGGTACGTCTGGCGCTGACGCTGCATTATGCCGAGGTGGCGATGCTGCGCGAAACCCGTACCTGGCAGGCGGTGCTGCAAAGTCTGTTTGAGCCGCAAGTTGCAGCGAATCAAACCCTGGAATTGCCAGTTTGTCGTTTTACTCTTCTCGATGGCTTGATGCTGGCAGGCTTGGTGCTGTTGTTGGGGGTGGCGGTGCGATGAGAATAGCGTTAGGCATCGAATATGATGGTCGCCCTTATTCTGGTTGGCAAAGCCAGCCGGACCAACCCACCGTGCAGGATGCCCTGCAAGCGGCGTTGAGCCAAATTGCCGATGCGCCGATTTCAGTTATTGCCGCAGGGCGTACCGATACTGGCGTACATGCCCTGGAGCAAGTGGTGCATTTCGATGCGCCGCACGCACGGCCCTTGACCGCCTGGGTGCGTGGCGTAAACGCGCTGCTGCCTGACAGTATCTCGGTACGCTGGGCGCATCCGGTGTCCGATGAGTTTCATGCGCGCTTTTCGGCGCAGGGGCGCAGTTATCGCTATTTGCTGCTGAATCGTCCGGTGCGTTCCGCCATTCAGGCGGGCAAGGTCGGCTGGTTTCATTTGCCGCTGGATTTGGCGGCCATGCAGCAAGCGACCCAGTATTTGTTGGGCGAACATGATTTCAGCGCCTTCAGGGCGGCGGAATGCCAGGCAAAGTCACCCATTAAGTGTATGAATAATATAGATATTTATCGTGAAGGAGAGAGGCTGGTGTTCGACTTGCAGGCGAACGCATTTTTGCATCATATGGTGCGCAACATCGTGGGTTGTCTGGTGTATGTCGGCAAGGGCAAGTATCCGCCGACGTGGCTGGCCGAGGTGCTGGCAAGCCGCGAGCGCCGCCTTGCCGCGCCGACTTTCGCACCCGATGGTTTATACTTGCGGCGGATTTCTTACGATGCAAAATGGGGATTACCTCAAATACAGGATGCGGGATTGAGGATTGAGGATTGAGGATTGAGGATTGAGGATTGAG
>PEUR01000193.1 GCA_002780675.1 Gallionellales bacterium CG03_land_8_20_14_0_80_55_15
ATATCGAGTGGAAATCGGCGTGATGTTTCTTGCGACCACCGTCATTCGCGGCGTGATGATGGCACTGTTCGCCTGGTTAGCCAATAAAACCGAAAAAATGGTGGACATCAGTTTTCGCTGGTGGGGGGTGTTGACCTTCGCGGGTATCAAGGGGGGGTTATCTATCGTAATGCTCACCATGATTCCTGCTTCATTTGAATATCTGGAAATGTTCAAGGCGGTTGTCATTGGCGTAATCATGCTCTCGACCTTTCTGTACTCCATGATGCTGATGCTAATCATCGGCAGAAATAAAGAACATTTCCGAGCGGAAAAACTCGCGGAGCATCCCTGAGTTGGGTTAAATTTTTCGCCCCCTCAATTTTATCTGGAAACTCAATGGACATTTATCTTGCCGAGTTAGTGCGGCATCCTTATTTTTTCAAAGCGTTGCAAGCGATTATTGCGATTATTCTGATCAAATTGCTGGTGCTATTTTCCAGCAGAGCTGTCGTCACGCATATTGAGGACAAGGACTTGCGCTACAAATCGCGCAAGCTACTTGGAATGCTGGGTTATCTGGCAATGTTCGCTATCGCCATGATTATCTTCAATGAGCAGATGTCCAACATTACCGTCATTATCGGCGCGCTCGGCGTGGGGGTTGGATTCGCATTGCGTGAAGTCATACAAAGCCTGATGGGTTGGCTCGTCGTCTCGTTCTGGGGGCTGTACAAGCCAGGGGAGCGTATTCAGATTGGCGGCATCATGGGGGATGTCATTGACATCTCGCCACTCAACACCACCGTGATGGAATGTGGTGTTTGGGTCAAGTCGGATATGTATAACGGCAGGCTGGTCAGAGTCTCTAACAGCGTTGTATTCAAGGATCCAGTCATCAACTACAGTGCCGATTTCCCTTTTCTGTGGGACGAAATTGTAATCCAGATACGCACCGATTCCGATCACCGCCTGGCGCGTCGCATCCTCAACGAGGCCGCCTTGCAATGCGTGGGAGACGTTGACAAAGAATCCAGCAAAGCCTGGCGGACTTTCGCACAACATTATCGCGTCGAGGATGCCCAGCTCACCCCACAGGTCACGATGAGTTTTGATGCGAACTGGTTGGAGCTTACCTTGCGTTTCGTGGTTGACTGCCGCTCGCGCAGAGCAACCAAGGACAAGCTATTCACGCTGATTCTCGATGGAATAGAAGCATCACAAGGTCAGGTGAGAATTGCTTCCGCATCCATGCAAATCACTGAATTTCCACCACTCGCCTCGAATGAGGTCGTTAGGAAGTTATATGATTAAGCAAAATTTACCCCGGGCCGCATGGCGCGACAAGGTTCATATCATCATATTTGGTGCGGATACACCAGCGGGCAAATTATTCGATATTGTCTTGGTGATTTCTATTTTTGTCAGTGTGTTGGCAGTCACGCTGGATAGCGTACCTTCGATACATGCCAACTGGAAGCAGTCGCTACTCATCATTGAATGGGTGACCACCATCCTCTTTACCCTCGAATATTTCGCCAGACTGGCATCGGTAACAAAACCGTCCGTGTATGCGTTCAGTTTCATGGGAATTGTGGATTTGTTATCCACACTGCCCAGCTACATTGGCCTATTCATGGGCGGGGCAAACTACGCGATGGCACTGCGCCTGTTGCGTTTGTTACGCATCTTTCGTGTGCTGAAACTTGCCTCCTATCTGGAGGAAAGCCATGTTATGACACATGCCTTAGCGGCGAGCAAACGCAAACTATTGGTTTTTTTGATGACTATCCTCACCTTGGTGATGATATTGGGTACGCTGATGTTTGCTGTAGAAGGACCTGAAAATGGCTATACCAGCATCCCCGAATCCATCTATTGGGCGGTTGTCACTCTAACGACGGTCGGCTATGGCGACATCGCGCCCAAAACGCCACTGGGTCAGTGCATTGCTTCGCTGGTGATGATTTTGGGTTACACCATTATCGCTGTACCCACTGGCATTGTGACTGCCGAACTAACCCACTCTCAAACTCAACTCAATCTGACTGTTGCCTGTCCTCGCTGTCTGCTTGAGGGTCACGCACACGATGCCGCCTATTGCCGTCGTTGCGGCGCACGGCTGTTAAGCCAATAATTTTTTCGTCAGGAACAAAAATATGCTCAGAAATCTCACGCTTATCGCCAGTCTGCTGGTTGCCATTCTAACACCGACAGAAGAGGCTACAGCCGTTGCGGCATCTTCTGTCGCATCCGACCTTTCATCCAGCAGTCAGGTAGTCGGCTCTTCTGCTGCCACTGGACATGTCGTCACCTTGGCAAACACGGAAGTATTTGTAGTTCAGACCAGTCCCATTGCATCTCTGTCGCCATCCGCGCGCGCCGCTTTGATTCAACAAAATATTCAGAATTTTGCCGACAGCGGGCGAGATGTAAAGCAACTGCTTATCACGACAAAATCGGAAGGCGAGGTAATCGGCGATGGTGAGTCAGCATTGCTGGTCATCACGAATCAGGATGCCCAGCTCGCAGGGAAGCCCACCATAGAACTAGCTCAAGAGGTGCTGCAGAAATTGCAAACTGCGCTGCCAATTTATCGTACCAAGCATACTTGGCAGGTATATGGCGTGAGCGGGGTTTATACGCTGTTATCTATTTTAGGTCTGTGGCAGGCACTGTACTGGAACAAGCGTGCTTTTGTATGGCTGGCAAACCGAATGCGTCTGATTCGTACACACTGGAAAAACGGCATTCGTGTTAAAGAAGTGGAAGTGGTATCCGTACACCGTATCGAAAAGTTGGCCATGCTGGCTTTGCGCGCGCTGCGTATTTTTGTGGTGCTGCTGTGTCTATATTTCTTTTTACCCCTGATCCTCAGCTTCTTTCCTGAAACGCGCCAACTGGGTGGAACGATTTTTGGCTATTTCCTAACCCCGTTCAAAACCATCTTTTTTACGGTCATAAAATACATTCCGAATCTGTTTTACATTTTTGTGATTGGCGTAATCGCCAGCTATGTTTTGAAATTGTTCGCCTATCTGTTTAATTTGATTGAGCAGGGTGTATTAAAATTCGACTGGTTCTATAACGATTGGGCGCGTCCAACCTACCAAATCGTGCGTTTCCTGGTTATCATTACGGCCTTAATCAGTGCTTACCCTTACATCCCCGGATCAAGTTCAGAAGCCTTTCAAGGTGTTGGTCTCGTGTTGGGAGCCATTATTTCGTTCGCCTCATCGTCGGCCATATCCAATATCGTGGCGGGCATTATCCTGACTTATACCCGCGCATTCAGATTGAATGACCGCATCAAGGTGGGCGATACGATCGGTGATGTGGTTGAGAAGACCTTGCTGGTTACGCGCGTCAAGACCATCAAACATGTCGTCGTGACGATCCCCAATTCTTTGGTGATGGGCGCACAGATTGTCAATTACAGCACTTCCGCCACAGAAGGCGCAGGTGTCATCCTGCATACCTCCGTTACAATTGGCTACGACGTACCGTGGCTGCAAGTTGAAGCCTTGTTGGTTGCCGCTGCCCTTGATACCAAACAATTGCTAAAACAACCCCAGCCGTTCGTGTTGCAGACTTCACTCGATGATTGGTACGTCGCTTACGAAATCAACGCTTACACCCAGAAGCCTGAACATATGGCGGAGATTTATTCTGACCTGCACCGCAATATTCAGGAAAAATTCAATGCCGCCGAGGTAGAAATCATGTCCCCTCATTACATGACTTTACGTGACGGGAATGCTTCTACTGTACCCAGCGTATTGTCTGGGGTTGGCTATAAGTCACCGTCATTCCAAATTAACGTGCATGACAAATGCCACCCTTAATAATCCTAAAAACGGCGGTTGACCACTTTACTAAGTTTATAACTCAATGATTTTTATTGATATTTTTTAATATAATACATTCTCCTATTAGGTGAGTTCGCTACGTGTCGGAGTACCGTTCTTAGGATAATGAAACTCGCCATGCCCGTTTCTTCCCTACCCACCTCCCCCGCAAGGGAGGGGGAGGTGGCAGATCGAGTGCAATAAACAATAAGGTACAATGGTCGCCTTGATTCAACCTGCCAGAATCCTTTCTAGCTGTTGTTTGTTCACCTGTTAACCCGCCCCCGCATTTTTCAAACTTATCATATGAGCTGCCGCGTTCATCGAGACGGCGCTATTTTTTGGAGCGAAACCCATGAATATCAAAAATCTGGCGGAAGCCAAGACCAATATTCTCAGCGGCCTCACGGTCGCCTTAGCCCTCGTGCCCGAAGCGATCGCTTTCGCTTTGGTGGCGCACGTTCACCCGCTGGTGGGTTTGTATGCCGCGTTCATGGTAAGCCTGATTACCTCGCTGATCGGCGGTCGTCCCGGCATGATTTCGGGCGCGACGGGCGCGCTGGCGGTGGTGATGGTGGCACTGGTGGTGCAGCACGGGGTGGAATATCTGTTCGCCACCGTGGTGCTGATGGGCGTGTTTCAAATCGTTTTCGGCCTCGCCAAGTCCGGTAAATTCATCCGCATGGTGCCGCATCCGGTGATGCTGGGTTTTGTGAACGGGCTGGCGATTGTTATTTTCCTGGCGCAGATGAATCACTTCAAAGTCACCGCTGCGAACGGCACGACGAGCTGGATGACGGGCGCGCCGCTTTACACCATGCTGGGGCTGATTGCACTCACCATGGCGATTATCTATCTGTTGCCCCGTCTGACCCGCGCGGTTCCTTCCACGCTGGTCGCCATTGCCAGCGTTTCGGCACTGGTGATTTTTGCCGGGCTGGAAACTAAGACCGTGGGCGACATGGCTTCCATCAAGGGCGGCTTGCCACAGTTCCACCTGCCGGATGTGCCGTTCAATCTGGAAACCTTGCAGATCATTCTGCCGTACAGTCTTATTTTAGCGGGTATTGGCCTGATCGAATCGCTGCTGACGCTGAACCTGATAGACACCATGACCGACACGCGCGGCAAACCGAATCGCGCCAGTGTCGGGCAGGGGATTGCCAACGTAGTGACGGGATTTTTTGGCGGCATGGGCGGCTGTGCGATGATAGGCCAGAGCATGATTAACGTGACCAACGGGGCGGTGAAAAACATTTCCGGCATCGCCGCCGCATTGTTTCTGCTGTGCTTTATTGTATTCGCCTCAAGCTGGATCGAGATGATTCCCTTGGCTGCACTGATCGGCTTGATGTTCGTGGTATCGGAAAAAACCTTCGAGTGGGGTAGCTTGCGCTTGTTCGGCAAAGTGCCGACCGCCGACATTCTGGTGGTGGTGACGGTCGCCACCGTGACGGTGTTCACCGATCTGGCGATCGCCGTGATCGTCGGGGTCATTATTTCCGCGCTGGTCTTTGCCTGGCAGCACGCCAAAAACATCGAAGTGCGCGTCACCACTGAGGAGCACGGCTGGAAAGTCTATGACCTGCACGGCTCGCTGTTTTTTGCTTCGTCACAAAATTTCCTCACCCTGTTCACCCCGCAGACCGACCCCGTCGAGGTGGTGATTGACTTCAAGAACGCGCGCGTCAAGGATCATTCCGGCCTCGAAGCCATAGACCAACTGGCCGATCGTTACACCCAACTCGGCAAAAAACTGCACTTGCGCCACTTGAGTCCCGATTGTCTGGAGCTGCTCGACAAGGCGCGCGGCATGATAGAAGTCAACGTGCTAGAAGACCCGCAGTATCACCCCGCAGATAATCGGCTGGGTTAAGCGAACACTTCAAGAAGTTCCGTTTCTCCGGTAACAAATTTGCCCTGTAAACCGTTGATAGGGGAGGGGTTTAGTGGTCGTTTCCGTTAACGTGAAACCCGCGCAGCGACGAACTGTCCCCCTCTCCCTTTTGGATAACCAGACACTTGCCAGATTGCTGGCTTATAAGGAGTGACTTTGCAATCGTTTTTTGATTGCTTAGTTGTTTCACCAGTGGATGGGCTATCCATGATGGCTTGGGCTTTAGCCAGAATTGAGTTGTTTTATCAGTTGTTCCATCAGAGGGGGGACGGGGGTGAACGAGGGGTTTCGCGGAGCATGCACCAAGCCTTGTGAACGATTTCAGCTACGCCGAAATGCACCTTGCAAGGGAGGGAACACGGGCATGGCAAGTTTCATTGTCAGGTTGGTCAAATTTCCATGCCCGTTAGGGAGATATTGATTTATTTGGTTTTGACGTTTTTCTAAAAACCTTTTTTAATCAATATCTTGTATTCATTCCCTGTATCGCAGTACGGGGTAGGCTACGCCGAGAAACCTGCGACTTGCCAGCGCTTGTACCCTTTCAAGGGTGCTTGTACCCTTAGGGCACTTGCACCCTTCAGGGTGTGCTGGTTTAAAAGAATGGCTTGCCGTATTGGGCTTATGGATGTTCACCCGGCGCTATATCAAACCTTCACGCTAAACATCTGTAAAATGTTCTCCCTTGTCCTGACCTCCAACCCGTTTATGCCCTTGCCACGCTCATTTTCAGTGGACTATGAAACGCCGCCGTTGCGCGAGCGGGTGGGGGTGATTGCGCTGGTGCTTGCCCTGCATCTGGCAGTGGGCGTGGCGTGGTGGATGCAACCCGAGCCACCTGCTGTGGTGGTGAGCGAAATGTCGGTTTCCATCGCCATGCAGCAAGCGCCTGTGGTTGAGCCGCCACCTGCTCTTCCCCCCGAACCACCCAAGCCGCAACCTAACGGGCATGGAAAAGT